>JAZQBH010000105.1:0-11641 GCA_045545655.1 Oscillospiraceae bacterium | reverse complement strand
AGACGCAGAAGTTATCAAGTCTGCAACTGTAAGCGTTGATAAGGCTGCCGGCAAGGGTCTTATTCACAAGAATAAGGCAGCTCGCCTGAAGAGCCAGCTTGCTAAGAAAGCAAACGCTGCTAACTGATCTTAATGCAATTGTTTCGCCTGCTGCCTTATGGTAAGCAGGCATTGTTTTTATCTGAAACAGCAAAACAGCGGCGTTAAGCATTAGTTTTAAAAAAGTGCTTGACTTAGTGCATTTTATGTGCTATAATATAAGTAAGTTATACTTTTCAGTACAACAACAGGATAATTTATCATTACAGACAATAACGGAGGAAATTATGAATAAAGAAGCACTTTTAGAGCAATTCAAAGAGTGGCAGGAAAACGACGAATACGAAAAGGTAGTCGCCGCTGTGCTTGCCCTTCCCGAAGACCAGCTTGACACGGAGATTATGTACGCTCTCGCAAGAGCATACCTTGAAATCGGCGAGCATAAAAGCGCAATTGCCGTGCTTGAGGGACTTCGCAAAACCGAAGAAAACACATACCTGTGGAACTTCCGCTATGGCAGTGCGCTGTATCTCACCACCGAAGACGACAGCGAATGTCAGGAAGACGAGGCGCTCTGCGAGAATATGCTGCGCCGTGCCGTTATACACTTTGCACGTAGTATGAATATGAACCCGCCCGAAAAAACACTTGCCAAGGCAAGCGAGATGATTGAGATAATCGAGGAAAAACTGGGTATTTTCGACGACGAAGAAGAGCTTGACGAGGACGTTGAAGTATACGACCCCGACGATATGGCGGCTATTGACGAGCATATCCAGAAGTATTTCGGTGGAGCCCCTACAGTGCTCCACGAAATAAAGTCTGAGGATATTCACGTTGACGTTTATGTTGTGCCCCCCACAGAAAAGCGCAACTACTACACCCTCATCACAATGGGTATGGGCGCACACGAAATGAACACCCCCGAAGAGCTTGAAAACAAAAGCCGTGCAGAGCTTTTGATGTGCCTGCCGCCCGACTGGAAAATCGGCGAGGACTCCCTTGAGTGGTACTGGCCGATCGGTATGCTGAAAAGCCTTACACACCTTCCTATCGACTGCGACACCTGGCTTGGCTGGGGTCACACTGTTGACAATCAGGCTGAGCTTGGCCCGAATACAAATCTCTGCGGCTCTCTGCTTGTCCACCCTGAGGACGTTGAGGACGGCGCAGACGAATGCGTTCTTCCAAACGGCGATGTGGTAAACTTCCTTGAAGTAATCCCGCTTTACCGTGAGGAAATGGAATTCAAAATCGACAACGACACCACCGAACTTCTCAAAGCTATGAACGGTGTTAACCACATTGTTGATATCAACCGACCCAACAGCTGTGAAGATTACATCAGCCCTACCGAGCGTTTTGACAACTTCCGCCGCCACGCAAGAAAAATTCCGCAGAAAAACCTGCCGCTTGAACAGATAAACGGCGCAAACCACATTTCCCTGTTCTTACGCTGGTGCATTGAGCATAATCTGCTTGAGGACGGCTTTTACCAGCAGTGCCCCGATTTTGCCCGTGACATCAAGGACGGCAAGGTGACGGATCTGCGTGGATTCTTCCTTGACGTGTTTGACGGCTACCTTGAAATAGGCAGATTCAGCTTTGTGGGCGCAAACTTCCTCAGCTACTATTACGGCGGTTTTGACGGCCGCCCTTACTACCCCGCAGACGTTGACGACTACGCCGAGAACTATTTCGGCACAGAACGCTACAACAGCGAGGAGTTTCAGGACGAGGCGTATTTATTTGTGCCGTTTGACGAAGAATATTACAAGGGTATGTCAAAGTATATCCAGAAAGCGTTTGATGAGTTCATCACAGGCTTTGTAGAGTCCTCCATCGAGGAAGACAAGGAAAAGCTGGAAACCGTTTGTGATATACTTAAAATCAGCGGCGAGGCACTTCAGCCTGAGCATTACTATTACGGCGACTATGTGCTTCCCGAGGGAATTGAAGAGGCTGAATCCAACAAGGCGCTGATGGTTTTCTCAACCTCTGAGGATTGCGCCGATGCCGACTCAGTTATACATCTGCTTAACTATGCGCTTGTTCCGTTCTTCCATATTATTGCGGCTGTTGATATTCCTGTTGAAAACCCCATAGAATGGGCTGAGCAGAACTTCACCCGTGCCAACGATATCGAACTTGGCGAGGCAAGCGAGAGATACGACGAGGTTGCCGGAAGACTGGGCTACTATCCGATTATGCTCACCTGCTACGGCGAGCCTGATAACGGAATGTCGCTCCTTATCCCCGACGGTGACAAGAAGATAGCAAGATTTATCGTAATCGAAAGCAAGCCTGACGAACAGGCTGACTAATCAACCGATACACGTATTCACACGTAACCACACGTAACCACACGTAACCATACATAACCACAGGAGGTGACCTTATATGAAAAACAAGCTATTTGCGATTATCGCTCTGATTTCATTAACTGCGGGTCTGTGCGGGTGCACGGACGGCGGCTCAGGCTCAGACAGCGGCTCTGACAGCACTCAGAGCAGTTCTACGTCCAGCAGTACGAGCAGTTCCGCTGTTTCAAGTAGTTCAAGCAGTGCCAGTGGAAGTGGAAGTGAAAGCACAAGCACTTCAGATAGCAGTACAAGCAGTTCTGCAAGTGTTTCAGCAAGCTCTGCCAGTTCCACAAGTTCAGACAATGCAAAACTGCCCTCTATGAGCGTGCCTGCAACAAGCTATCCGGGGGCGTCAAGCGCCTATGAGATAGCGGCAGGGTCTACCACAACGCTTGAAATCATTGACAAGGCAGATCCTGTTGAACGTGAGGACGGCAACCGCCTGTCCTACACGCTGAAGGAAGTATGGTCACAGGGAAGCGTCTACACCGTGCAGATTTCGGGTGCTGAACAGGACAAGAGCGTGGGTATTACCGATTCCACAACCTACGTAAAGGATAAGCTTTACGGCGACTTCCGACTGGAGATTGTCGCAGACGGCGAGGTGAAATCCTCGCTTAAAATCAACGTTCCCCGAAACGACCTGTTCCTTATCCTCGACAGCGTTTCAGACGGCATTGAATATGGCTGTGACGTGCTTTCAAGCAAGGCACTGTACGGCTCGGAGGACTACCCCGACATAATTCAGCTTGATTTCTACCGTCAGGGCGACTATGAAGTGCCTCAGTATGCGAGATATTTCGCCGTAATCAACGGACAGATGTGCGAGCTTGATATCTACGAAAACGGTGTGCTTGTTTCTCCGCGTGGCACTCACCCTATGATGAAAAAAGCAGGAATGTTCATTCAGCACCTGTGCGTTAAAAACGGCAAGGGCGGCTATCACGTAATACAGTACGAATACCGCTTTGACGTGGCGAACAAGCGGCTTAACCGCAAACAGGTGCGTTTCACAGGCTACAACAATTAAGGGGACGGGTTATGACAGACAAGGAAAAATTCATCGCAATATTCAACGATAATATCAAGCGTGAGGGCGCTGACAAGCTGCTGGACTTCCTTATGAATAAAAGCGACTTCTTCACCGCACCTGCAAGCACACGTTATCACAGCGCTTATGAGGGCGGACTGCTCCGCCACTCGCTGAACGTGTACGAATGCCTTAAAGCCTACGCCGAGCGTGAGCGTGTGCGTGAGGTGTACAAGCTTACCCCCAGCGACGAAACCATTGCGATAGTCGCTCTTTTGCACGACATCTGCAAGGTGAATATGTATCAGATTTCCTACCGCAATGCGAAAAACGAGCAAACGGGGCAGTGGGAAAAGGTGCCGTTCTATTCCATAAACGACACGCTTCCCTACGGACACGGCGAAAAGAGCGTGTATATGATAAGCGGCTTTATGCGGCTTTCCCGTGAGGAGGCTATGGCTATCCGCTGGCACATGGGCTTTTCGGGCATCGAGGACAAAAACCAGATAGGCAAGGCGCTTGAGATGTTTCCGCTTGCGTTCGCACTGGCAACAGCCGATATGGAGTCTACTTATTTCCTTGAGGGAGAACAGAGTTAAGTCGGATTGAATGAGGTGAATTAAAGTGGCGCTTGAAAACAAGCTTGGTATTGAAAATTCAGCAGAACTTGCAAGAACGGAAGAAAAAATCAGCAAACGAAAAGCCATAGAATTATTTGAAAGCGGTTATCTTGACACACTGCAGGCAGGAACCTTCAAGGCTCTTTGTGAAATTCACCGTGTTCTGTTTGAGGATATTTATGATTTTGCAGGAAAAATCCGTGAGGTTAATATCGCAAAGGGCAATTTCAGATTTGCGCCTGTGATGTACTTAAAAGAGGCACTCAGACACATTGACGAAATGCCGCAATCGACATTTGACGAGATAATAGAAAAATATGTGGAAATGAATATAGCTCACCCATTCCGTGAGGGCAACGGACGAAGCACCAGAATATGGCTTGACCTTATGCTGAAAAAGGAACAGCGTGTGGTTGTTGACTGGAGCAGAGTTGATAAAGAGGATTATCTGCTTGCTATGGAGCGCAGTCCTATACGGGATATTGAAATAAAGTACATTCTGAAAAATGCACTTACCGATGAAATTGATAACCGTGAAGTGTATATGAAGGGTATCGATACAAGCTATTACTATGAGGGCTATACCACATATAAAGCAAGTGAATTGTAAAAGCAACACCTCGCCGTTTATGTGGAAAGGGAATTTTATGGCTTTCATTAACGAAAAATTGACACCTGAACAAGAAGAAGAGTTTAAATCTTGGAAAATCAAATGTCCGATTTTTGGTTTTGGACGTTTAATAAGGGAAATTGATATGGAGGCTCCTTGGCATTGGACAATAGATAAAGAAAGAAAAATGTATCTTTTTGGAACTTCACGTGACAGAGATTATCCTGATGAAAGAGTGTTTGTTTTTATTTGGAATAGAAAAAAATATCTTGTACAATTCAATTTAAGTTTTGAAGATGGTAATACTATTGTGTGGAATATTCCTGACCATTATTTGATTGATAGTGTTTTTCCGTATTGTGAGGAGGAACACTTTTTAGACGACTTGCGTGAAGCTTTAGTAGCACACGGAATAACTGGAGACCCCGATAATGCAAATAGAAAACACAATATAAAATTTAATTTCTAGTAATGATATGCACTCCAAATGCCAAACAGTCTGGAGTGCATTATTTTGACTTCAGTTCGGATAATCGGGTAATTATGAAGGGTATCGATACAAGCTATTACTATGAGGGCTATACCACATATAAAGCAAGTGAATTGTAAGAGCAATGCTTTGCAGTTTTCCTGTTCCCCTTGTTATTGCAATATAAACCAATAAAGATTTACTTTCATAAACAATCATATTGACAAAACAAATTATTTATGATAAAATTAGTCTGACTACATTGTCAGATTAAACAAAGAGAGGTAATACAATGAAAAAAAGATTAACGGCAATTCTGGCTGTGATTATGGTTGCAACTACGCTGAGCGGTTGCCCGAGCAACGAAGAAACCAAATCCGACAGCGAAACAAGCAACAGCAGTGAAACCGACAGCACGCAGAGCGGTACTGAAAACAGCACAGAAACCAACACACCCGAAAGCGATAGCGTAGACCTTGATGATTTCACGATTGAGAACGGTGTTCTTGTTAAATACAATGGCACAGGCACAGATGTAGTTATCCCCGATGGTGTCACCACAATCGGAGAAAAAGCTTTTTATGATTGCACAAGCCTTACCAGCGTAACATTCTCGGATAGCGTTACCACAATTGACAAATATGCTTTTGCTAGTTGCTCCAACATTACCAAAGTAACGTTCACAGACGGCATTACCGAAATCGGCAAAGGTGCGTTTTCTCCTTGCACCAGTCTTACTGACATAACAATTCCCAACAGCGTTACTGCAATTGGAGAAGGGGCTTTCGAGGGCTGTCATAGCCTTGCAGACGTGACAATCCCCGATAATATTACCACAATCGGAGGCAGAGCATTCCTTAATACTGCGTGGCTTAACAATCACAGCGATGAGTTTGTGGTAGTCGGCAACGGAGTGCTTATCAATTACAAGGGAGATGGCACAGATATAATTATCCCTGATAACGTAACAACAATCAGTGATTATGCTTTCTATAAATGCAACAGCATTACAGGTATAACAATTCCTGACACCGTAACCACAATCGGCAAATATGCTTTTTATTCTTGTAACGGACTTACTGCAATTACTTACAAAGGAAACATATATCCTACCTATGAGGAATTAAACAAGGCGATAAACAAATAAAAATTACGGCTGTGCTGAGATTGCACAGCCGATCATTTTTCTGTCGAAAATCCGAACCAATCAGCGAATATACTCGACACATTCTGCAAACAATACTCCCAGCAAAAACGCTTAAAGGAGCATTGCAATGAAGATGAAAAAAATTTTAAATATACTGACCTCGGCTATTGCTGTGTTTTCGCTGTCGGTTCAGGCATTTGAGCCGCTTGCGGTTTTCGGGGAGAGCAGTCAGACGGAAAACTCCGTTTCAGCCGAAACACCCGACAAAGCCTCGAAGAAGGCACGTATCCTATACGAGGTCACCACGGGACAGGTGCTGTTCTCGCAGAATGCGGATTTGCCGCTGCCGATGGCTTCCGTAACCAAAGTGATGTCACTGCTGCTGTGGGCAGAGGATATCGAGCAGGGCAGGCTGTCGCTGGAAGAAAAGGTGAAGGCAAGCTCTGCGGCGTCCTCCACGGAAGGCTCGGTGATATGGCTGTCGGCGGGGGAGGAGCTTACCGCCGCCGAACTGCTTGAGGCGGTTATCGTAAGCTCCGCAAACGACGCCTGCGTGGCGCTTGCAGAGCATTCCGACGGCAGTGAGGCGCAGTTCGTCAAGCGAATGAACGCCCGTGCCGCCGAACTCGGAATGACCAACACCCGATACACCAACTGCGTTGGCTTTGACGACAGCGGACATTACTCTACCGCCCGTGATATCGCCATAGTCACCGCAAAGCTGATGGAACACGACGTATACCGTGGCTGGCTGCTTACGTGGCTTGACTATCTTCGCAACGGCGAAACACAGCTGCTTAACACCAACAAGCTTGTGCGGACGTATAAGGGCTTGCTTGGCGGCAAGACAGGCACTACCGACAACGCAGGAAAGTGCCTTACCGCCTGTGCTGAGCGCGGCGATCTGCGGCTTGTAGCGGTGTCGCTCGGGTGCGAAACCGACGACGAACGTTTCAGCAGTGTAACCGACCTTCTTGATTACGGGTTCAACTCGTTTGAACGCTTTGAGCCTGAGCTTGATTTCTCAAAGCTGTCGCCGATTAAGGTTACACGGGGCGTTTACGGAGAGGTTTCCCCGATAGTGAGAAATCAGGGCACAGACTGCATTATCCCGAAAGGGCGAAGCAAGGACATTGAATATGAATACACCTTCGTAGAGCAGTGCGAAGCGCCTGTGTCAGTGGGGCAGTTTCTCGGAGAATACCTCGTAACGCTGGACGGTGCAGAGGTTTTCCGCTCGGAAATCGTTGCCGAAAGCGACGTTGACCGAATGAACTTCTGGCGGTGCTGGTCGATAATTTTCAGAGAACTGATTTCATATTAAAGTTCAGGCGAACGAAATCCCCCTTTTCCATTCGGAAGAGGGGGATTTGCTATTCAATTTTCATTATCTTCTGCCTCTGAGCAATCCGAAGGCTGTTCGGTCTGACTAAGACAGAAATCCCGAATAAGGGGTAAATCATTCTTAATAATTTCCCATATAGTGTCATATTGAATAGAGCCGTATCGATGGGCAATGATGTTACGCAACTGTTTAAGATTTCTCCAATCCACCTGAACAGAATTGGAAGACTTGAATTCGTCTGTGAGGTGAGTGGTAAGTTCGCCCATCGCAAGCAATCGCATAACCACTGCGTCCTGAAGCATTTCATTCATATAAAATTCATCATATTTTGTAATGTTTGCTTGCTTTAAATAGTTTTCTATCATTACACAGTGGTCAAGAATATGCTGAAGCGTACTAAAATTATTACCCAACTAATAACCTCCTGTCTTTCTCAATGTTTTTAATTAAAGATGTTATCAATTTGCTTTGTGACGGAAGGTATAAATCGTCAATAGTCAGCACATCAACGTGCAAGCCCAATTCGTCTTCAAGGTCGCAGACAAATCCGACAAATTTCAGCCCTAACCCCTGCTTATATCTTACCAGCAAATCAACATCGCTTTCTTCAGTTGCATCACCTCGGGCATAAGAGCCGAACAGCCATATTTCTTCGATACCATATTTGTCAGCAACAGGCTTTACTTTATTTCGTATTTCGTCGATAGTGTAAATCTTATTCATACAATCAGCCCTTTCTGCAAACTATGCTTTTGTTATTTTCATTATACTCCAGTTTTATGCCTTTGTCAAGGCAATTACAAGACAGACGCAGTAAATTATTCGCTGACGAAGTTATTTTCCGACAGTGCGACCGCACAAATCCGTTTGGGGTTTGTGCGGTTTTTTGCGGCAGATTTTTCAGAATTGCAAAGAATAATTTCCCTCTGACAGTCAACAATAATGTCGGAATTTATTCGAGAGGACTGATTGTTATAAACGCCCCAGATAAACATATTATCCACGCCGCCGCTATTCTCGGCGTATCTGCCGCAGCCGCCGTTATGATAAGCGGAATCCCCGCAGCGGTGCACAGCAATGCACCCGTTTTTCAGACAGTTTCGCCTGTTGTGAGGGAATACACCGAAACGGTTTCGGGCAGTGGAATTATATCCTTCGCACAGCAGTATGATATTACCTCGTCACTGCCGCTTGTTATCAGCAGATTTGCCGTGTACGAAGGCGACTACGTTTGTGCAGGCGACACCATCGCCTACGTAGACCGCAAATCCTCAGCCGCACTTATCGAAAGCTACGGCAAAATCGCCGCCCTTGCCATTTCGGCGGCAGACCTTTCAACCGCAGTTTCGCTTATCCCCGAAACCATCACCGCCGACTGCACAGGCAGAATAATCAGCACCTGTGCAAGCGGCTGTGCTGTGCAGAGCGGAAGCAGTATCGCAAACGTTGCCGCAGACAGCGCCCTTATCGTAACTGCCGCCATCAGCGAGCTTGACATAGCAAGCGTTGCTGTGGGCGACAGTGCTTGCTTTACGCTGTCGGCGTACCCTGACGAGGTGTTCACAGGGAAGGTAAGCTCCATTGCAAATGCCGCACGCTGTCAGTACAACGGCTCGGTGCTTGAAACTGTCGTGGACGTGCAGATTAAACCCGACACAGCCGATTATCGCCTGAAATCGGGGCTGTCTGCACACACGGATATTCTCCTCGGCGAGCCACGCAAAACCCTTGTTGTGCCCTACTCCGCAATCTCACAGGACAGCGGCGGAGAATATGTGTGGGTGTACGACAGCGGCTCTGACGGCAAGCAAAGCCCCGTTGTGCTCAGGCGGAATATCACCACAGGCGTTGAGTTTTCAGACGGTGCAGAGATAGTTTCGGGGCTTTGTGCAGACGATATTCTGCTTAACAACTCCGCTGAAATCACCGAAAGCACCCGAATACGAATTAAGGCAACGGACGAGCTTAGCACGGTCAACGAGGGAGGGAAAAAATGAATTTACGTTGCATTATCCGCAATCTTTTTACTAAGGGAAACCATCGCTCAGCGCTTACGATGACAGGCATTGCCGTGGGCGTGTTTTCGGTAGTACTGATAAGCGTTGTAGGAAATTCAGGCACGGCGAAGGTAAGCCAGACCCTTTCGTCGATGGGTGTGGACACGTTGCTTATCCAGCCCGCAGACAACGCCATCTCCGTGAAGCTTACCGACACGGAGCTTTCCCTTGCAAAATCCCTCGAAGGCGTTGCCGACGCTATGCCGCTTATGGCAAGCACTACCGAAGCGAAACTGCTCGGCAGCCGCCTTGACTGCCACGTGTGGGGGATAAACAAATCCGCCGCAGAGCTTATCTCGGTTGAGGCAATCCACGGCAGACTGATAACCAACTCCGACACCGCCGCCCGACAGCGTGTGTGCGTTATCGACCAGCAGTTCGCCCTTGACACCTACGGCAGAACCAACATAGTCGGCAAGGAAATTCAGCTGTTTCTCGGCGGCCGCTATCACAGCTTTGAGATAGTGGGCATTGCAACCAACGGACTTTCCTCGGTGCAGGGTATGCTAAACAGCATACTCCCGAACTTTATCTATGTGCCGATAACCACTATGCAGAACCTCTGCGGAAGGCACACCTACGACAAAATCGCAATAAGGCTTACTGAGCAGTACCGTCAGCAGGAAACCTCGGCGGACCGCCTTATCACTGAACAGCTGAACGCACTTACAGGAGTGACGGACGGATATATCTGCAACAATCTTCTGTCGCAGAAAAAACAGCTTAACGAAATTATGCAGATTGTAACGCTGTCGCTGTCGCTTGTTGCGGGAATTTCCCTTGTCGTGTCGGGAATTTCCGTTATGACCACAATGATGATGAGCGTTGCCGAACGCACCCGTGAAATCGGGATAAAGAAAGCCATCGGTGCTAAAAACCGTGATATCTGCATTGAGTTCCTCTCCGAAAGCGTTGTGCTTACCGTGCTTGGTGGAACAATCGGGCTGGCGGCTGGTCTGCCTGCGGCCTATGCGGGGTGTGCCTTGCTTGACGCTCCGTTCACGGCGGATTTGTCGTCACTGCTGATATCGGTTATTGCGGCGGCGGCAGTCGGGGCGGTGTTCGGGGTATATCCAGCGGTAAAGGCGGCAAGGCTAACCCCCTCAGAGGCACTGAGAATGTGATTTCAACCCTTGCAGAAATGATACTATGCCAAAACACACACCCGATAATACAGCAAAAATCCCACTTCTGATGAAGTGGGATTTGTTTGTGATTTTAATAAGCTGCTTTGTAGAAAGCGTTGTAATCTCCTATATAATCAAAGATATTCACATAGACCTTGACCAGCTTGTCGATCTTCTGGTAATTATATGATACCGTAGAATCGCCGCCCATAAGTATCGAATATCCTCTCATCTCGTAGCAGGAAACAACCGCAGACGCATACGAATCCGCATTTGCTGCAAGAGCATTATATGCAGTTTCAGCATAGTTGGGAGAAGTATCGGTAAACGAGTTTCTCAAAGCATAGAATGTGCTGTAAATGCCCTCTACCTTTCCGAGTGCTGTATTAGACATCGACTTCTTTGCAAGGCTCTTATCGTTGGCATTGTATGCCGAGGTGAACTGATTGTTTGCCACCTGCTCCATTGCCTGCTCACAGGCAATCAGATATGTACCGCACACATTTCTTGAAATCTCGTTTGTCTTTGTGATGTAATTATAATACTCCTGATACTTTGAGTAAAGATTATCCACACTGTTCTTGAACGGAACAAACGCTGAGTTCACTGATGAAACGCTCTGCATCATCTGCGATACCCTTGTATTTCCTGCCTTGAGGTTTTCTGTAAGCTTGAAGGAAAGCGAAGCTGACAGCTTTTCATCGTTCTCCTGTGCAGTCATTGTCATCAACGCATAGTTATGTACCTTGCCTATTTCTCCGTAAACTGCAATCGCACTGTCTACCAGAACAAGACGGTTGAATTCCTGTGCAGATGCCGCCGCGGTCATCTTTG
>JAZQBH010000104.1:0-3024 GCA_045545655.1 Oscillospiraceae bacterium | reverse complement strand
CCCCTGAGGAAAGCGAAGAGCAGACTGAGAGCGGCAGTTCTGAATCAACTGAGGCAACTGAGCCAGCTGAGAATAAGGGCGAAACACCCGCAGTTCCCGAAGGAACTCAGCCCGAACAAGCTGAGCAGACTGGGCAAGCTGAGCAAACTAACGAAACTGAGCAAGAGCCGGCACAGACTGAATCAGCGGCTGAACAATAAAAACTTATCCCCGAACTGCTGTTCGGGGATTTTTTAAAAATGTGTTGATTTTTAAAACCGATTATGTTATAATGTAAAGTGTATATCTGTAAGTGCGGAGATGATTGAATGAAATTAGTTAATATCGGATTCGGAAATGCGGTAAATTCTGACAGGATAGTGGCAGTGGTAAGCCCTGAGGCCGCACCTGTAAAGCGAATTGTTCAGACGGCGAAGGACGACGGCACTGCAATTGACGCAACCTGCGGCAGAAAAACACGCTCGGTGATTATCTGCGACAGCGGTCACGTGGTTCTGAGTGCTATTCAGCCCGAAACCCTCACAGGTAAGCTGGAGGATATCTGACGACTGGCTTGAACCGCAATTCATTACAGAAAAATCGGAGGTTAAATTATGGCTTTGCTTTTTGTTGTGTCTGCGCCTGCTGGGTGCGGCAAGGATACCATTCTCAACGAGCTGTTCAAGAAGACGGATACCGCTGGATATGCGGTTTCGGCTACAACCCGTGCTCCCCGTGAGGGCGAGGTTGACGGAGTGCATTACCACTTCCTCACAAAAGAGAATTTTACGTCACTTATCAACAACGGCGAGGTGCTGGAGTACGCCGAGTACTGCGGCAACTATTACGGTACGCTGAAAAGAAGCGTTGAGGACTTACTTAACAATGGCAAGGACGCTGTACTTAAAATAGAGGTTGAGGGTGCGCTGAATATCAAAAAGCTGTTCCCTGAGGCTTGCCTTGTGTTCATTCTTCCGCCAAGCTGGGAAGAGCTTGAACGCCGCTTGCGTGGTCGCGGCACAGAAACCGAGGAATCCATCGTAAAGCGTATTGCACAGGCAAAAACCGAGTTTGAGTCTGCGGTAAACTACGATTATCTTATAGTAAACGACCAGCTTGAAACCGCTGTTGACGACCTTATCGCTGTGTTCCGTGCTGAAAAGTGCAGACGTTCAAGATGCGGCGAACTTCTCGACAGTTTTAAGTGATGGGCATTGTCCGTACTGCAAGGGTTGCTGTTGAAAACACAACCTACGCATTTGATATGCTTTATTCCTATGCGATACCTGATGAACTGGCAGACGTTGTCTGTGCAGGAAAGCGTGTGGTAGTGCCGTTCGGCAGAGGTAACAAAAAGCGGATAGGGCTGGTGTTCTCCATCGGTGACGAGGAGGCACAGCACAGGCTTAAATCCGTTGATTTCGTGATTGACGAAAACCCTGTTCTCTCTGACGAACTTCTGAAACTGTGCGTGTGGATAAGGGATAACACATTCTGTACATATTACGACGCTTTCAGGGCGGTTCTGCCGCCAGGACTGGGTTATTCGCTGAAGAAGAACTACTCGCTTAACAGTAAGTCTGACGGCGAGTTATCCTCTAAAGAACAGGCGTTCCTTGACACGCTCCGTTCTGCCGATAAGACAACCTTTGCCGCACTTGTGGCGGGAAATGCCAGAATGATTGAAACGCTTATCGCCAAAGGCGCAGTAAGTGAGGATATCACAGCAAAGCGCAAGGTAGGCAATGAAAGCGTAAGTATGGTGAGGGTATGCGGCTCGTTTGCTGAGGGCGAAAAGCCTACGGCAAAGCAAAGGGCTGTTGTGGACTTTCTCGATGAGTGCGAGGCGGCTTCCATTCAGGAGGTTTGCTACAACTGCGCTGTCACTTCAGCGGTAGTAAAGCGGCTTATTGAAAAGGGCGTGCTGGAGCAGTATGAGCGTGTGGTTTTCCGCACGGAAACCGACGAACAGGCTGTGGAAAACCCTGATGATATAGTGTTTTCAGAAAAACAGGGTGAGGCGTTTAATGGCATTTTGTCGCTGATGAACGACCCTCAGCCGAAATGTGCACTGCTTCGTGGAGTTACGGGCAGTGGTAAGACCTCGCTGTTTATTCGGCTGATAAACGAGTCGCTGAAACAGGGCAAGTGTGCGATTATGCTCGTTCCCGAAATATCGCTTACGCCGCAGATGGTAGGGAAGTTCAGACGGCTGTTCGGCTCAGAGGTTGCGATTATGCACAGCTCGCTGTCTATCGGCGAACGAGCTGACGAGTACCGCCGAATCCGTGAGGGTCGTGCAAGAATTGTAGTCGGCACAAGAAGTGCGGTGTTTGCACCTGTGCCGAATCTGGGCATAATAGTGATTGACGAGGAGGGCGAAGGCTCTTACAAGTCGGAAAGCTCGCCCCGATATCACGCAAGGGATATCGCAAAGCAGAGGTGTTTTGCGCACAATTCGCTTTTGCTGCTTGCGTCGGCAACGCCGTCGTTTGAAAGCTACTACAGCGCAAAATCGGGGAGATATTCGCTTTTTGAGCTTAACGAGCGTTATAACAACGCAGTTCTGCCCGAAGTTTACATTGTCGATATGCAGGAGGAACGCAAAAACGGCAACACATCAACGTTTTCGATGCCTCTGCTTAATGAAATAGAGCTGAATTTACAGCGTGGAGAGCAGTCCATACTACTGCTGAACAGACGTGGCTACCGCACGAGCGTTCGGTGTCTTACCTGCGGTAAACCGCTGGAATGTCCGAATTGCTCACTGCCTATGACATATCACAAAGCAAATAATTGCGTGATGTGCCACTACTGCGGCTATTTCCGCACGGTTGACAGGGTTTGTCCTACGTGCGGCGGTAAGTACTTCGATATGAAGGGTATAGGCACGCAGCTTATCGAGGACGAAATCGCAACGATGTTCCCGAAGGCACGTGTACTGCGTATGGACGCAGACACTACTTCAACAAAACATTCCTTTGAGCGGAACTTCAAGGCGTTTTCCGACGGGGAATATGACATAATGGTCGGCACACAGATGAT
>JAZQBH010000103.1:0-3648 GCA_045545655.1 Oscillospiraceae bacterium | reverse complement strand
ACATGGCTACGATCCGACTTTGTTCAAGCCGTATGCTGGGCGATTTTATTCCGCCTTACAATGCAACTGTAATTGAAAAGCTGAATGAACAGGGTTATGTTCTGCTTGGCAAGACCTCTATGGACGAGTTTGCTATGGGCGGCTCTAACCAGACCTCCGCTTTTGCAAAGACCAAGAACCCCTACGACCTTGCACGTGTTCCTGGCGGTTCTTCGGGTGGCTCTGCGGCGGCTGTTGCGGCTTCGCTTGCACCTGCGGCACTCGGCTCAGATACTGGCGGTTCTATCCGTCAGCCCGCATCGTTCTGCGGTGTAACAGGTATCAAGCCTACCTACGGACGTGTATCACGTTACGGACTTGTGGCTTTCGCAAGCTCGCTTGACCAGATTGGTCCTATCGCAAATAACGCACGTGACTGCGCTACTATCCTCAACACTATCTGCGGACAGGATTGTCACGACGCTACTTCTGCAAGACTTGACGTGCCCGACTTCACAGCGAAGCTTGGTCAGTCCGTTAAGGGAATGAAGATTGCTCTGCCGAAGGAATTTTACGGCGACGCTATCGACGATACAGTAAAGGCGGCAGTTATGGACGCCGCTCACGAGCTGGAAAAGCGGGGCGCTATCCTTGTTGACTGCTCTATGCCTGGTCTGAAGTACGCTATCCCTGCGTACTACCTTATTGCCTGTGCAGAAGCGGCTTCCAACCTCTCCAGATTTGACGGTATCAAGTACGGTTTCAGAGGCGAGGGCCGCACCTACTGGGAGCTTATCCGTGACAGCCGCAGCAAGGGCTTCGGCGAGGAGGTTAAGCGCCGTATTCTTCTCGGAAACTATGCGCTTTCAAGCGGCTACTATGACGCTTACTATAAAAAGGCACTTGCGCTCAAGCAGGAAATCATCAAGGAGTACAACGAAATCTTTGATACCTGCGATGTTATCCTTACCCCCACTGCGCCTACTCCCGCATACAAAATCGGCGAACAGGACAACGACCCCGTTAAAATGTACACCGCCGATATCTGCACCGTTACCGTAAATATTGCGGGTCTGCCCGGTATTTCCACTACCTGCGGATACACTGCTGATAACGGTCTGCCTATCGGTATGTCCATTATCGGCAAGCGTTTTGACGAGCAGACTATTCTTCAGTGTGCAGACGCATTCGAGCAGGGCTTTGTGCCTTTTGCTCCTAAACTTTAAGGAGGTAAGCAAATGAGCCGTTATATACCTACAATCGGACTTGAAACTCACGCTGAGTTGTCTACAAAGTCCAAAGTATTCTGTACCTGCTCGGCTGAATTCGGCGGCACACCAAACTCTCACTGCTGCCCTGTCTGCAGCGGTATGCCTGGCACACTGCCCGTACTCAACCAGAAGGCTGTTGAATACATCATCAAAGCAGGATATGTTACAAACTGCGAAATCTCACGCTTTACCAAGTGGGACAGAAAGAACTACTTCTACCCCGACCTGCCCAAGGCTTATCAGATTTCACAGATGCCAAGACCTGTTTGTCTTGGCGGACACATCAACATCAACGTTAAGGGCGAGGAAAAGGAAATCCGTATCAACCGTATTCACCTCGAAGAGGACGCTGGTAAGCTTGTTCACGATGATGTGAACAGATATTCCCTCGCAGACTACAACCGCTGCGGTGTTCCGCTTATTGAGATTGTAACCGAGCCTGACTTCCACAGTGCAGACGAGGTTATCGCATACCTTGAAAAGATTATGCTTCTTCTTCAGTACGCTGGTATCTGCGACTGTAAAATGGAGCAGGGTTCAATCCGCTGTGACGTTAATATCTCCCTTGCGCCCGAGGGCTCAAAGGAGCTTGGCACACGTACAGAGCTTAAGAACCTCAACTCCCTCAAGGCTATTGCACGTGCTATTGAAATCGAAATTGAGCGTCAGGAAGAACTGCTTGACAACGGCGAGCCTGTTATTCAGGAAACACGCCGTTTCAACGAGGCGGCTGGTGAAACCGTTGCAATGCGTTCCAAGGAGGACGCACACGATTACCGCTACTTCCCCGACCCCGATATTCCTCCGATTATCTTCACAGAGGAAGAACTTGAGGCAATAAAGAACTCTATTCCTGAGCTTCCCGAACAGCGTGTAAAGCGACTGGTTGAGGAATACGGAATAAAGCAGGCTGACGCTGACCTTATCGTGGGCGACAAGCGTATATGCGATTTCTTCGACGACGCTACTGCCGCATACAACAACCCCAAAGCTATCGCAAACTACATCAATGTAGAGCTTAACCGCAGAATAAATCTCGGTGAGGTTGATATGGATAACCTCAGCTTTACTGGCGCACAGTTTGCTCAGCTGGTTGAGTTTATGCAGACCGACAAGATTTCTCAGGCGAATGCAAAGACAATTCTTCGTGAGATGATTGAAAATGGCACTGACCCAAAGACTATCGCTGACGAACAGGATTTGTGGATTAAGGAGGACAACGACCTTCTTGCAAAGACCATCGATGAAATCATTGCAAACAATCCCAAGCCTGTTGAGCAGTACAAGAGCGGCGACCAGAAGGTATTCGGCTTCTTTATGGGACAGGCAAACAAGGCACTTAAGGGTGCGGCTTCCCCGAAGGCTATACAGGATTATCTGAGAAAGAAACTCAGCGAGTAAGCTGACACAATGCAAAAATAAGAAACAACCGCTCCACGGCAATTGTGCTGTAGAGCGGTTTTATATATTCAGTTGAACATCTTCAATTATTCAGATGTGATGATGTATTCAGCCATAAAGCGTCCCTTTTTGCCTATGCAGACATCGCCCACAGGGATAACGTTAAGCTTTTCGGTTATCTGCGAAAGCAGCTGACGGGCGGCGGTTTCGTCGGTGAATTCTATTTCCAGTTCATAGTCGGTTTTGCCGAAATAGGTGCTTTTGTCAAGGTCTATTTCTGCGCCGTCAAAGTGCTTTACACTGCGGAAAGTAGTGAGTGCACCGAGCTTTTTCACTGAGGGAAAGCCGCTCTGCTCTGCGAGTTCAGATAGCTGCTCTCCCGACAGCACTTCGGGCAATTCCGACAGTTTTTTCTCCAGCTCTATACGGGAGTAATCCTTGTCAGCAAGGAATTTCATCTGCAGGAAATACTCGTCACCTATCTCTCGCACACGGCAGGTAATCCGCTTTTCTGTAAGCGAAAGCGAATCATTATCGTAGTAATAATTCGTCTGATTTATCTGCTTGTCCCAGTCATACATCGAAAGTATCTGATTGTACTGCTCTTCTGTAAGCATAAGCTTGAATTCATTTTCAACCATATTTTCACCTCATAGATAGCCGTTTTCGCCACGCACGGAAACTTCTCCGCTGTTTACTTCAAAACGTCCTTTTTCGTCCTCGCAGACCAGAAATCCGTTCGGGGATATGTCAACAGCCGTTGCAATGTGTTCCTTGCTGTTTTCGATAAGCCGCACCGTTTTTCCTATGTTCAGAACGCGACTGCGGAAATCTTCAAGGCAATCCGCAAACGGCATAACCGCAAAACGCTTTACGTTCTCAACGATTGCCTTAATCAGCACGTCACGTTCGGGGACGGTGCCGCACAGCATTGCAAGCGACGCACCATTCGGAAGATTTGCGGCTTTGAAGAACTCCTCACTCTGCGAAACGTTGA
>JAZQBH010000102.1:0-4567 GCA_045545655.1 Oscillospiraceae bacterium | reverse complement strand
AAGAGGTAAAAAAAGGAAAACATCGTATACCCTCCCCCACTTTCGGGCAACTCGGAAACATTCACTATATAAAAAGGCTGTCCCCCGAAGGAAACAGCCATTAAATCAGATTCTTTCTCTCTGCGACTGGCACAATCCTGTAATCATAGCAACCATTGAATCAGGAAGTATCTTTGTAGCATAAATCAACGCTCTTGTAGCCGCATTATCGGTAATCAGAAGCTTTCCGCCGAACATCTCACGTACTGCGTGTTCCGCAAGCTCCTCGCTGGGTGTGGGCGGAACAAGGAACTTCACCCTTGCCGTGCTGGCAAACTCCGTATCAACAGGCCCCGGGCAGAGCATAGAAACGTGCACATTTGATTTTGCCGCACGAAGCTCCTCCGCGACCGCCTGAGTCATACGCACTATATACGCCTTGCTTGCATAGTAGGAAGAAAAGCACGGACCAGGCATAAAGCCCGCCATAGACGCAGTGTTGAGAATATAACCGAAATCACGCTTTTTGAAATCCCTTGCAAACAGCTTGAACAGAATATGGAACGCCTTAACATTCACATTCAGCATTTCCAGTTCACGTTCAAGGTCGGTTTCATCAAACTTTCCGAACACGCCGAAGCCTGCATTATTTATAAGGATATCAACGTTGTACTTCTTCACCTTTTCGTAAAGCCTGAACGCCTGATTTTCCTTATTGAGGTCGGCGGTTATACACATTACCTTAACGCCGTATTTCTTTGTAAGCTCGTTTTTAAGCTCAATAAGTCTGTCACGGCGGCGGGCGGTGATAATCACGTTCACGCCGTGTTTCGCAAGACTGCGTGCAATATCTCTGCCAAGTCCTGAGCTTGCGCCTGTAACCAAAGCTATCATAATGCTATCCTCCTGCCAGAAAGCGGAAATAATCTTTAAAATCAAACTGATAAACAGCAGACCGTACTTTTAGTCTGCCAATCCATACTACTTTTATTTTACACCTTTTTTTCACAAATGTCAATAAATATCTTTACAAATCTCAAAAAATAGTATATAATAATCTGATAGAAATAAAACAACAGGAGTGGATTTTTTGATTAAACTTGCACGTTATCTTAAAAAGTATCTGCCGCACGTTACAATAGGCCCTGCCTGCAAGCTTGTAGAGGCTGTGTTTGAGCTTATTGTGCCGCTTGTTATGGCAAATATCATTGACGTGGGTATCGCAAACGGCGACACCGACTACATCGTCAGAAACGGAATAATCCTTGTTATTCTCGCTTTGTGCGGACTCAGCTTTACGCTGGTGTGCCAGTATATGGCAAGCAATGCGTCACAGGGCGTTGGCACAAACCTCCGTTCAGACCTCTACCGACACATCAACACGCTTTCCCATAAGGAGCTGGACAAGCTTGGCACAGCCGCACTTGTCACACGTGTTTCCAACGACGTAAACGCCGTTCAGACGGCAGTGGCTATGCTTATCCGACTGGTTATCCGTGCGCCGTTTCTCGTAATCGGTGCGACTATTATGTCGTTTACGATAAGCCCACGGCTGTCCCTTATCTTCTTAGGGGCAATGATAGCGCTTATTTTCGTGATGTTTCCGATAATGAAGGCGACTGTCAAGCTGTTCAAGAAACAGCAGAAATCCCTTGACGGCATTTCACGTATAACCCGTGAAAACCTCTCGGGTGTTCGTGTGGTACGTGCTTTTTCACGTCAGGAATACGAACAGCAGCGCTTTGACGAAAACGCAGAGGAATTCCGCAAGGCGGCGGTCCGTGCGGGACGTATCAACGCATTGCTCAATCCCGCAATCTTCATTGCTGTAAATGCGGCTTACGTGCTGATAGTGTGGTTCGGCGGACAGTTTGCCGACACAGGCACAGACGGTCTTACACAGGGTCTTGTAATCGCCCTCGTAAACTATATGACGCAGATTTCTCTTGCACTGGTTGTCGTGGCAAACCTTGTAACCATCTTCACCCGTGCGGCGGCATCGTCTGCGAGAATTAACGAGATTTTCGATATGAAGCCCTCCGTTGTCGGTGCAGACAAAGCCCCAACCGAGGACAAGAACGCCCCTGCGGTTTCATTCAATAAGGTACACTTTGCGTACTCCACGGGCGACGAGGCACTGGAGGACATTACATTTTCGCTCAACAGCGGCGAGGTGCTCGGAATAATCGGCGGTACTGGCTCGGGTAAATCAACGCTTGTAAATCTGCTGTGCCGTTTCTACGACGCCGACAGCGGCGAAATCAGAATCAACGGCGCTGACATAAAAAGCTATCCGCTTACACAGCTACGCCGCAAGATTTCGCTTGTTCCGCAAAAAACCGAGCTGCTCAGCGGTTCGCTCCGTGAGAATATGACCCTAGGCAGAAAAGACATCACTGACGAGCAGATTTTCAAGGCTCTTGAAATAGCACAAGCAAAGGAATTTACCGACAAGCTTGAGGGCGGTCTTGACGCTAAGATACTTCAGGGCGGCAAAAACCTTTCGGGCGGTCAGAAACAGCGTATTGCCATTGCAAGAGCGATTGCGCAAAGCCCCGAAATACTGATACTCGACGACAGCTCCTCTGCACTGGACTATTCCACAGATGCAAAACTGCGTGAGGCACTGAAAACGCTGTCTATGACCTGCGTTATCGTGTCGCAAAGAGCAAACTCAATCCGCCACGCAGACAGAATACTCGTGCTTGACGACGGTATCGCAGTAGGCATTGGCACTCACACCGAGCTGCTTAAATCCTGTGAAATCTACCGTGAAATCTGTCTTACCCAATACACCGAGCAGGAGCTTGCTCAGCAGGAAAAGGAGGGCGCATAATGAAAACTAAAAAACAAGGCGCACTCGCACGTATTCTGCAATATATCAAGGGCCAGAAGCTGTTTGTTCTGCTTGCCGTAATCTGTGCCGCAGGCAGTGTTCTGCTGTCGCTTTACACCACAGTTCTTGTCGGAAAGGCAATTGACTGCATTGGGCTTGGCGAAGTCGGCAAGATTTCCGTCGACTTTGAAAAGATGACGCCCATTCTCATCACAATTGCGGTTATTATTCCGTCGGTTGCTTTACTGCAATGGCTGATGTATTTCTTTATCAACAAGATTACCCACAAAACGGTTAAAGCGCTAAGAACCGACATTTTCTCACATCTTCAGAAATTGCCGCTCTCATATATTGACGCTAAATCTCACGGCGACATTATCAGCCGTGTTGTAAACGATGTTGACGCAGTAAGCGAGGGACTTCTTCAGGGCTTCGGTCAGCTGTTTACAGGCATTGTAACCATTCTGGGAACGCTGTTCTTTATGCTGTCGCTTAACTGGCAGATTACGCTTGTGGTTGTGTGTATCACTCCGCTGTCGTTTGCGGTTGCGGCGATTATTTCTAAGCTGTGCTACAACAAGTTCCGTGAGCAGTCTGCGATAAAGGGCGAGCTTACAGGCTACATTGACGAGCACCTCGGCGCACAGCGGCTTGTAAAAGCCTTCGGTTATGAAGAAAACGCCTGTGAGCAGTTTGACGAAATCAACCAGCGGCTTAACGTCTGCGGCAGACGTGCGCAGTTCTACTCTGCGCTTACCAATCCTTGCACACGTTTTGTAAACTCGCTGGTGTATGCTGGTGTTGGCGTGTTCGGTGCGCTTAACGCTGTGAAAGCCGTTACAGGCGGCTTTACCGTCGGCGACCTCAGCGCATTTCTTCAGTACGCAAACCAGTACACCAAGCCGTTCAACGAAATTTCGGGAGTTATCACCGAACTGCAGAATGCACTTGCATCTGCGGCGAGAATATTCGCTTTCATAGACGAGCCGACAGAGTCCCTCGACGCTGACAAGAAAACGCTTGAAAACTGCGACGGAAATATCGAAATCAAGGACGTGGATTTCTCATATATCCCCGAAAAGCCGCTTATCGAAAACCTCAACCTTTCAGTAAAGAGCGGTCAGCATATTGCAATTGTAGGTCCTACGGGCTGTGGTAAAACCACGCTTATCAACCTGCTTATGCGGTTCTATGACGTTACTGGCGGTGAAATTGAGGTAAGCGGAACACCTGTCAGGGAGCTGAAACGCAACAGCCTTCGCTCCAATTTCGGTATAGTTCTGCAGGAAACGTGGGTTTTCAAGGGAACTGTACGTGACAACATCGCTTACGGAAAGCCCGACGCAACGCTTGAAGAGGTAATCGCCGCCGCCAAAGCCGCTCACGCAGACAGTTTTATCCGCCGACTGCCCGACGGCTACGACACGGTAATCACCAACGACGCAGAGCTTTCTCAGGGACAGCGACAGCTGCTGTCCATTGCAAGAATAATGCTCTCGTTGCCGCCCATGCTTATCCTCGACGAGGCGACCTCCTCGATAGACACCCGTACTGAAATGCAGATTCAGAGTGCTTTTGACAAACTGATGAAAGGCAGAACAAGCTTTGTTGTAGCGCACCGCCTTTCTACAATCCGTGAAAGCGACTGCATTCTCGTTATGAAATCGGGTCATATTGTAGAGCAAGGCAACCACGACGAGCTTATGGAGAAAAACGGTTTCTATGCCGAGCTTATCCGCTCACGTCAACAGG
>JAZQBH010000101.1:0-4785 GCA_045545655.1 Oscillospiraceae bacterium | reverse complement strand
CGACTTCGATAAGCATAAGGTTCGGCTCTTCAGTGCCTGAATACAGGGTGCGAAGAACGCCCTTGTTTTCTCCCACAAGGATAAATTCAACAAATCCGACATACTCAGGCTTTGTCATTCCGTCACGCAGAATAACGAGCTTAGGCGTCTGTTTCATATCCTCCTCGGAAATCGGGGTGGACAGATCCACAATCTTCATAAGCTTGTTTTCGCCGCTGAGCAATGCAATCTTGTCGATACCCAGATCGCACACGTAAACCTTGCTGAGAGTCTGGTCAACGTAGGAAGCGCCGCCCGATACAGGCAGAACACTCAGGATGTCTGATGAATCCAGTGCGAAACGAGCCGCTGAATACGGGAAATCGAATACCTTATTGTTGAACATTCCGCTTTCGATAAGCGACTGAACGTCACCTACAATTTCCAGCATATCTGAGTTGGAAATGTTCGGCGGAATCATAAACTGCTTGCCGTATACCGAGAAACGATAACGCTTGTTGATGTCGAGTGCGAGAGTAACCTCTCCGCCCTGACCCTTGATTTCCTTGAGGAAGTCAATGGTATCCTTACCATTCGTAAAGGAGTTTACCATCAAGGTTACAACCTGATTGAAAATCTGGTGATTTTCAAAGCGCATTTCGTGTGCTTTCAGCACATCATACGCCTTCTTGAGGTTGGAAATATTTATCTTGGAAATTTCAAACTGGATAGACGCAGCGCCTGATTCCACAACGAACTGGAAGTACTTCATAGAAATGCGGTAGCCTTCGCCGAACATTTCGTCGATTACTTCGAATGCGCCTGCAAGTGCGTCTTCATCAGCAACAGAGCCGTTTACGATAAAATCGTTCAGCTTGAGGCTGATAATGCTCTTGAAGTATGCTGACAGTTCGTAATCCTTAGCCTTGCCGCCGTTGGAATCCATATTGAAACGGCTGCCGTCAAGGAAGAAGGAGTAGAGATAATCTCCGCCCTTTTCGTCTGTGCCGGGCACGTTCCAGTCATACTTTGCAACGAGAACATGGTTTTCGTCCTTGCCGTACCAGTTGTTCATCTGGTCAACATCTTCGTAGAGTGCCTTTGCCGCAGAACCATCGAGGTGTTCTTCCTTGGTTACTTCACGCTCAGAGAAGAAACCGTTCGCACGCAGATCCTTGAAAAGCACAGGCTCTTCAATGTTCGGGAATGCAACAGAAACACTGCTGCCGAACTTCTCCTTAAGTCCCTTTGCAATCTTGCTGGTGTTTACATAGTTGTAGAAGAACTCAAACACATACGCTCTCGGACGCATTACATAAAGCTCGGGGTTATCCTGACGAGGCGACATTTCAAGAACAAACAGCTTCTTGTAATCCTCGGCAACGGACAATATACCCTGCTCTATCTTAAATGAGCATTCCTCAAGGGAATCAAACTTAATTCCCGAACGGTTGTTTGTAATATACTTGTTGGGAACAGACACGAAGAACGCTGAAAGCTGTTCATCAACAAAGTCCTTGTTGTTGGAACGGATAAAGCCTGTAAGCTCAAATGTCGAGAAGTAGTTGTACTTCGACATCAGCACTCTTGCGGCTTCACGTTTGGCAGGAGATACTGCATACGGAATAAGATATGTAAATCCGTCACGCTCAGCTGCGATAAAGTCAGCAATACTCTTTCCGTTTTCAGAGAAACGAACCTTCTGGATGTCGTTTTCATCTCTGCGGAAATAGTTGATCTTGTAAACGCTGATAGGCTTACCGAAATTCAGCACAGCAAGGTTGATGGTGCGTTCCATACACTCCACATCATCTTCTGCTGTAAGATTTTTCTTTCTTGCAAACGCAAAGCAAAGGTCAACCATATTAATATACGGGCCCTTGTTTGAAGTAAGCGTAGTAAGATTTTCACGAAGGGTTGCCTGCTCGTTTTCGGGCAGTGCGAACACAATCTCTGTATGCTGGAACGGGTCGTTTGTAAGTTCAAGTTCACGAACCTTCAGTGTTCCTTCATCGTTTACTACACGCAGATAGTAGTTGTTGGAGCGCATCTTGAACCAGTCAACATTGGTAAATACGCTCTTAGCACCCAGACCGAAACGACCTTCACGCTTTTTATCGCCGTCATTTCTGCCCACAGAGAGATAATAGAAAACCTGTTCCAGACGAAATCCTGTTTCATTATAGGTAAGCTTTACCTGTCCTTCGTCGAGGAACTCAATCATAACCTTTATATCCGGAGTGTTGTAGTCACAGCCGAATACGTTCTGCAAAAGCTCACGGATAATGGACTCTCTCGGGTAATCCTTAGCGATACCCGTCATATTTACTGCACCTCTGCCTGCGTACATATTATTGAAATAGTCCTTGAAAGGGGTGCTGTCAATCTCTCCGCTTGAAAGCTTTTGCTGAATTTCATCGAGAACCGCCCGCAAGCCTTCCTTGTTGCCCGTTGTATTGCATTCAAAGAAGTCGCCAAGCAGCTTTTCAACTGTTTCGTAGCTTCCGCTCATTCTTTTTGCCTCTTTTCTCTGCACAAATCAACCCGTGCAGCCTGGTATCAGTAGTTTTCAGCGGCAAACAGTCTGTTTGCCGGACAATCAAATGCCGTCGTTGTAAATCTTGATGTATTCCTTGAAGGAACGCTGCGAATCCTGCTCCTTAGCTCTGTACTTCCATATTCCATAAAGAACAGCGTACTGAATGCAGTCGGCAAGCTCGGAAATCTCCTGCTTTATCTTCAGGTGGAAATCGCCGCCCTTGCGCAGCTCGTCAATCTGCGCCTTCGCCTCACGGATACCTGTGATAGCCTCAACAGCGAAAGGTTCGTTGGAATAAGCGTCGTCAGTAAACGAACGTGCCATTTCATCACGGTGTGCAGCCTTTTCAAGCTTTCCAGAATTCTTCACGCACAATCCGCTGATGCCGTCAACAGCTGCCGCAATATCTGCCTCGCTCGATTTTTCATCAAGTCCGAACATCTTATACAGCATTTTAAGTGCATTTGTCGCAAACTCAACAAGCTGCTTGCTGTTTGCAATTCTTTCAGCTTCAGGTATGCAGTACTCACGCTTTACACGCTTTATCTGCTCCTGACAGTCTGCAACCTGACTTGCCAGATCCTTCAGATATCTGAGGTCGGCAATAAGGTTATTCACACACTTTGCCTTTTCAGGGATATCAAGCAGAATATTGCGTGATACCATTGCGTCTGAATAAGCCTTATCAATATTAAGGTAAAGCGTTTTATCGAGAATACTTGAATCAAACACTCCGTTTGTATCACGGAAGATTACAAATCTTCTCTCCATTTCGCCTGCCACACCGTGGCGGGTCATTCTTCTTTCAAGAATTACAGGCGACATAGGCAGCTCATAGTTTACTATGCACTTGATGCTGTCAAAGCCTTCGCCCACTGTACCGAGGTCGTCAGTGCCAAGCAGGATTTTTGCAAAATCAGTTGTTTCGCCTGCAGAGAAACCAACCGTAAGGTCACTCGGACGGAACAGACCGTTTCTTGCATAGTGAACCTCGTTGCCATAAAGACAGCTGAGCACCTTATGGAGATACTCCATAGTTGCCTTACAGCAGGTGTAGATAATCATTCTTCCTGCAGAGCCGTTTATTGTTTCATCGCAGAGGTTAATCAGCTTGTCAAGCTTCTTATCCAGTGCACGAAGGTCTTCAACGTCTGAACGGACATACGCATTCTTGTTGTAGATGCGGCGTTCCTCTTCGTACTTGTCGCTGTCGAACTCCTCAAAGATGTTTCCGCCGTAGCGGTATGCCGGCAGACCCGATTTCAGATCAACACGTCTGCGAAGCGAGTTCATCACATCTTCATCAAAACCGTATTCTACAAACTCAACTCTGCGCTTGAAGCCGTCGCTGTAAAGTTCAGGCGCATAATAGCGCATTACAACAGAGTCTGAATCCAGGCGGGAATTGCTTGTTCCGAACTCAAAATTGTCTGCCTTTGACGACATTTCGTTCTTATCAAGCACAGCCTTGATGAAGGTGCTCAGCGCAGCCTTATCGCTTTCGATATTAGCAGGGTGCTGTGTGTTGATAAGCAGACGCTCGGTTTTCCAGATAAGGTTCTTCTGATATCCTTCGTAATCAGGAACATCAGGGTTAAGTTCCTCATCAATAACAACCAGATTCCACTTGAAACTGCGAGGCACTCTCTTTTTCAGAACATTATCCTTGAACAATGTTTCGTCAGATACTATGTACAGGCTTGCACCGAACTCATTGAAGAACACCAATGCGTCGGGCGAACTCTGAACAATCTTGAAATCAGCGCCGATACTGGTCAGCAGAATTTTGTACCAGTCGTACAGCTCAATCGCACGAGTTACGATCAAGATGTGCGGATTTTCCTCTTCAGCAAGAATGTCATAAATGCACAAACCTGCCTTTGTGTACTTTTCAGAACCAAACTCTCCGCAATTGACTGCAAAGCCGAACTTACGCAGCTTTTCAGCCGTTGCGAGATTAGCTGCTGACAAATTCATACCTACCAACGGCAGCCATTTGAAATTACTGCTCAATATCTCACACCCCCGAAAATCTTTTCTGCGTCAGAGGTCTTTTCCCCTCAGACGCAACAAAGTATAGATTTACTTTTATACTCTTTAATTATACACCAAACAGACAATTATTACAAGTGTATCAAACAATATAGCCATATAGAAATATCGCGGTTGAAATTTGTGAATTATTAACAAAAAGCCAGCTTTATCTTCCATTTATTGCCTATTTGCTATGTTAAGGATTTTTTCCACAACTTTTTTAGCACAAAAGT
>JAZQBH010000100.1:0-2901 GCA_045545655.1 Oscillospiraceae bacterium | reverse complement strand
CAGATCGTTTCAATAATGCTGATTCTCTGATTGATATTATGTACGATTACAGCCTGCGTCTGGCACAGGATAAGGCAAGAGCTGAGGCAGAAAAGGAATACTCCGAGGAAAAGGCTGAAGGTCTTACAAAGGAAGAGTATGTTCAGAAGGCAGTTGATGATGTTGACGTATCAGCTGCAGAGGACGAAAGCGAATTTGACGAGGTAATCGAGAAGGCTTCTTCGCCTCTTACTGAGGAACTTACTGACTTCATTTTCAGTCTGCCTCTTGATGGAAAAGCGTATGTTTATGAGGGAACATCTTCCGCTTATATGGTTATAAGAAAGTCTGTGCTTGACCTTGAGGGCTGGGAGGATTACTACCGTTCTGACATTCTCCGTGAGATGAAGGGCGATGAGTTTGATTCCAGAATGGACCTCATCTGTCAGAATTATGACGTTGTACAGAAGGATTATCTCGTAAACAAGAAGTATTCTCCTGAAAAGATTATTAACAAGTAATTATGCTTTTATTGAATTTGGATGGTGTTTCCGTTTCCTTTGCCGACAGAACGCTTTTTTCAGACGTAACGTTTGATGTTTATGACAGTGAACGTCTGGGTTTTGTCGGCGTGAACGGTAGCGGAAAAACCACATTGTTTCGTCTGCTGAAAGGGGAGATAATCCCTGACAGCGGAAACGTGCATATTGCAGGCGGAGTCAAAATTGGATTTATGGAGCAGTTCGCCTGTAAGAACTCAGATAAAACCCTTTATGATGAAACTCTTTCAATCTTTCAGCACCTTGAAGAAATGGAACTGGAACTTGAAGAATTGCACGACAAGATTGACTACGGCGACTGCTCTGCACAAACTATCGAGCGGCAGACAGTTATAAGAGAACGCTTTGAGCGTGAGGGCGGTCTGACCTATAAAAGCCGCACAGCCTCCGCACTTACGGGACTTGGTTTCTCAGAAAGCGATTTTTCGCTTCCTGTTGAGGCGTTGTCAGGCGGTCAGCGCAGTAAGCTGCAATTGGCTAAGCTGTTGCTTTCGCAGGCTGATTTGCTGTTGTTGGACGAGCCTACCAACCATCTTGATATTCAATCGGTTGAGTGGCTTGAGCGTTTCCTGAACGACTATCGTGGTGCGTTTATCGTAATCTCCCACGACCGTTATTTTCTTGATAAGGTTACTGAGCGTACCCTTGAACTTGAAAACCGCCATATCCGTGATTACAAGGGCAACTACACACGTTTCCTTGAACTCAAGGCAGAGGATATGGAACGCAGACAAAAGGTGTACGAGGCAAAGGTCAAGGAAATCAACCGCATAGAGGGCATTATCGACCAGCAGAAACGCTGGAATCAGGCACATAACTACGTAACTATCGCAAGCAAGCAAAAGCAGATAGACCGCATAGAGGAAGACCTTGAAAAGCCCGAAGAAGCACCAGACGCTATTAAATTCCAGTTCAAAAGTGCGGACGGTTGTGGTAATGATGTGCTTATGGCGAACAGCCTTGCGTTGTCGTTTGACGGCAAAAAGCTCTTTTCGGGAGTAAATCTCGATATCAAAAAGGGCGAGCGGGTGTTCCTTATCGGTGGAAACGGCTGCGGAAAGACCTCGCTGTTCCGTATTCTGATGGGGCAGTATGAGGCAGACGGCGGCGAATACAAGTACGGAACCCGTGTTCAGGTAGGCTACTTCGACCAGGCTCAGAGAGGACTTACAGACAGCAAGACGGCTCTTGACGAGGTGTGGGACGAATATCCCTCAATGACGGAAACTGCCGTGCGAACAGCACTGGCGTCGTTCCTGTTTAAAGGCGACGACATCTACAAGAAGATATCAGAGCTCTCGGGCGGTGAGCGTGCAAGAGTGGCACTGCTGAAACTTATGCTTTCGGGTGCGAACTTCCTGCTGCTGGACGAGCCTACAAACCATTTGGATATTTCTTCGTGTGAGGCTCTTGAAAACGCACTGCTGAACTATGACGGAACTTTGCTTGTAATTTCCCACGACCGTTACCTTATCAACAAGCTGTCAAGCCGCATTTATGCGCTTACTCCGAACGGCGCAGAGGGGTATTTTGGAAACTACGATTACTACCTTGAACGACAAAACACTGTTGCAGAGGCGGCTGTTGCCGAAAAGCCGAAGAAGTCGGCCCAGGCAATGGACTACAAGCAGAAAAAAGAGCGTGAAAGCGAACGCAGAAAGCTGACAACAAAGGTATCAAGGCTTGAAGCGGAAATTGAGCGTCTTGACGAGGAAATTAACCAGAAAACCGAAGAGCTTTCACAGCTTGCTGACTACAAAGCGGCTATGGAGCTTTCGCAGGAAATAGAGCAGCTTCGCACCGCACAAGAGGAAGCAATGGAGCAGTGGGAGCAAAGTGCAAAGGCTCTGGAGGAATTTGATGACTAAGCAGATTAAAGAGTATCTTGCATTGCTGGAGCAGTTTTACAGCGTTTCTCACAGTGACGAGGAATTGCTGAAACAGCGCAGGGAGCTTTTGCAGAGGATAGCTTTCTACAGTCACGAACGGCTTGTACATCTGATAATTACAATGTCGTTTGCGGTGTTCTTTCTGATTTCGCTGTTTATGTGGCTTGTGCTGAAAAACGGCGGACTTGGCGTGCTTACCGTTATGCTGCTTGTAATGCTTGTGGCATACATAAAGCACTACTATTTCCTTGAAAATTCCGTTCAGAAAATGTATCTTTACTATTATAAAACGGAAAAACTTGCATAATATAACTAAAACCCTGTTTGAATAATGAACTGCTCCACTTTGTGCAGACAACACAAAAAAGACCCCTAGGGTATAATTAGGCAATGAACTGGCACCGTTTTTGAAGCGGTGTCAGTTTAGTTTTTAGTTGAATTCTTTCATTGTTGTAAAACCAGATATAATCATC
>JAZQBH010000099.1:0-1614 GCA_045545655.1 Oscillospiraceae bacterium | reverse complement strand
CGCCGCCGCCCACACTTATACCCCTCCGCTCACCGCAGCTCTCTCCAGCCTGTTTCGGTCAAAAATTATCACCTTAGCGCACCCATTCAGTATCTCCTCCGAAATCGGATTTTCAACTAACCTTATAATGGTACGGCTCAGATTTCTTGCTCCGTATTTTCTGCTGTACCCCTCATGTGCAATAAATTCAACCGCCTCAGGGGTTATTTCAAGAGAATATCCCGCTTCCCTGACTCTGTCCTGAAGCTCGGAAAGCATATTGCGGCAGATTTCCCGCACATTGTCCTCCGATAAAGAATGAAAATGCACTATTTCGTCAATGCGGTTGAGAAATTCGGGTCGGAATGTGCTGTTGATTTCTCTTTCACCTTGCTCCTCCGCCTTCCCTGTAAAGCCAAGTCCTGAGGACTGAGCCTGACGTGAGCCTGCGTTGGTTGTCATGATTATGATACAGCTTTTAAGGCTTGCCTTTCGTCCATCTGCGGCAGTCACCTGCCCGTCGTCAAGAATCTGCAGAAGCAAGTTCAATACATCAGGATGAGCCTTTTCGATTTCGTCAAACAAAACAACACTGTGGGGCTTTTTCCGCACCGCTTCCACCAGCCTTCCGCCGTCCTCGTAGCCTGCATATCCTGCTGGAGCACCTATAAGGGCGGAAACGCTGTGCTTTTCCATAAATTCCGACATATCAAAACGTATCAGGGCATATTTATCTCCGAATAAAAGCTCGGACAACGCCTTTGAAAGCTCGGTTTTGCCAACTCCCGTAGGACCTGCGAAAAGAAATGTGCCGAGAGGACGGTTTTTTCGGTTGATGCCTGAGCAGCTACGTTTTATAGCTGAACAAACAGCAGATACGGCTTGATTCTGACCTGTAATGCGATTTCTGAGCCTTTCTTCAAGCGTGAGAATTTCAGCCTCCTGTTCTCCGCTGACATTTACGGGAACTCTGCTCCGCCGCTGTACCGCTTTGGCAATATCTTCGGCAGTAACACGCAATTCGCTCTCCTTTCCGCTTTTAAGCTTTTCTGCTTCATCCTCAAGGCGACGCTCTTCATCTCTGATTTGGGCGGCAAGCGAAAAATCCTGAAGCAACACCGCCGTTTCCTTTTCTTCAGCAAGCTCACGCAACCTTTTTGAAATATTATTAGCGGCAGGACTTTTTTCAAAGTCGTTTATCCTGACCGCTGCACAGGCTTCGTCGATTAAATCTATCGCTTTATCAGGTAATTTTCTATCTTCTAGATATATAGATGACAATTTTACTGCAGATACAATTGCTTCATCGCTTACAGACACGCCGTGATATTTTTCGTATCTTTCACGCACACCTTTGAGAATATCAATCGTTGTCTTTTCATCAGGTTCTTCTATCGCCACTGGCTGAAACCGCCTTTCAAGAGCATTGTCCTTTTCGATATACCTACGGTATTCTTCGGTTGTGGTTGCACCTATTACCTGTATGTCTCCACGTGATAATGCAGGCTTCAGTATATTCGCCGCATCGATTGCACCCTCTGCCGCTCCTGCTCCTACCAGTCCGTGTATCTCGTCAATGAATAAAATAATGTTTCCCGAACCGCTGACCTCCGCTATAACAGTTTTCAGCCTGTC
>JAZQBH010000098.1:0-3280 GCA_045545655.1 Oscillospiraceae bacterium | reverse complement strand
GCTTGCCAAGCATTTCAATGCAATTCTTACCCCCACAAGCGGTAAGGTTATAGTAAACGGCATAGACAGCTCAGACGAGGAAAAGATATACGATATCAGACAGTCTGTGGGAATGGTTTTCCAGAATCCCGACAATCAGCTTGTTGCGACTATTGTTGAAGAAGATGTCGCTTTCGCACCCGAAAACCTCGGAGTTCCTCCTGAGGAAATACGGGTGAGGGTCGATAATGCGCTTAAACAGGTTGATATGTACGAGTTCCGCAATCACGCACCGCACCAGCTTTCGGGCGGACAAAAGCAGCGTATCGCTATTGCGGGAATAATTGCAATGCAGCCAAAGTGTATCGTTATGGACGAGCCTACTGCAATGCTTGACCCCAAGGGCAGACGTGAGGTTATGAAAACCATAAAACGCCTTAACCGTGAAGAGGAAATTACAGTAATTCTTATTACGCATTATATGGACGAGGCTGCACAGGCTGACAGAGTTGTTGTAATGGACGATGGCTCTGTTCTTATGGACGACACCCCTAACAAGGTGTTCGCACGTGCTGATGAACTGAGAGCAGTAGGGCTTGATGTTCCTCAGGTTACTGAATTGTGCGGTATTCTCCGTGATAATGGAGTGGATATTTCCAAGGAAATAATTTTTGAGGAAGAATGTGCACAGGCTATCTGTGCATTCAATCCGAAGAATAAGTATGAGGCGGCTGAAAAGTCGGCTGTATCCGCTGATACCGAACAATCGGAAAATATTGCTGTAAAGCTTGATGGTATTACCTACAAATACAGTATCGGTACACCATTTGAAAAGACTGCTGTTGATAATGTAAACCTTTCTATAAACAAGGGCGAGTTTGTCGGAATAATCGGACATACAGGCAGCGGAAAATCAACGCTTATCCAACACCTGAATGGACTTGTTAAGCCTACATCGGGCATAGTGTATATCGAAAACAGAAATATCTGGGATAAAAGCGTTAAAATCCGTGATATACGCTTTAAAGTAGGAATAGTATTCCAGTATTCTGAGCATCAGCTGTTTGAAGAAACAGTTGCAAAGGATATAGCGTATGGTCCTCGCAATATGGGTATTCCCGAAGAAGAAATAAAGGCACGTGTTGAAGAAGCGGCGCAGAGTATGGGTATACGTCACTTGCTTGAAAAATCTCCGTTTGAGCTTTCAGGCGGACAGCAGCGCAGAGTTGCTCTTGCGGGCGTGCTTGCTATGAACCCCGATATTCTGATACTTGATGAGCCTGCGGCGGGTCTTGACCCTAAGGGCAGAGATAAAATTCTTAATTTGATTTCCGAATATCATCAGAAATCGGGTAAAACTATTCTTCTTGTGTCACACTCAATGGAAGATATAGTCAAGTACGCAAGTAAGGTGCTTGTAATGAATAAGGGCAAGCTGTTCTGCTACGACGACACCGACAAGGTGTTTGAAAGAACAGATGAACTGGTGAAAATCGGTCTTGATGTTCCTCAGGTTACAAGGCTGTCGCACAGACTTCTTGAAAAGGGAATTGATATCGGAAACGATGTTTATACAACACACAGAGCGGCTGAAAGACTGCTGGCTGTTATTAAAGGATAAATTATGATAAAAGATATAACGATAGGACAGTATTTCCCAGGGGATTCGGTCATTCACCGAATGGACCCCCGTGCAAAGCTGCTGCTTGATATTCTGTATCTTGTTATGCTCTTTACTTCTCAGAAGTTTTCAGGCATACTGGTGGGACTGCTGTTTATCTTCATTTGTTATCTTGTTGCAAATATCAGGCTTATTATGATATTCAAAAGCATAAAGCCTATTATGCCGCTTATGATATTCACGGCTATACTGAATATGCTTTTCATAAAGGGAGAGGAACCGCTTTTCTCGTGGTGGATTATTACAATCTATCCAGAGGGAATAAGAACTGCCGGGTTTATGCTGTTGAGAATACTCACGCTTATTGTGGGTATGTCGCTGCTGACGTATACAACCTCGCCGATTATGCTTACAGACGCAATTGAGCGGTTGTTGTCGCCGCTTAAAAAGCTGCGTTTTCCTGTTCACGAGCTTTCTATGATGATGACGATTGCTCTGCGTTTTATTCCCACGCTTGTTGAAGAAACTGACAAGATTATGTCCGCTCAGAAAGCGCGTGGAGCGGATATGGACAGCGGAAATATATTCAAGAGAGCAAAGGCGCTTGTGCCTGTGCTGATTCCGTTGTTTGTATCAGCGTTCAAGCGTGCAAACGAGCTTGCAACAGCAATGGAATGCCGCTGTTATCGCGGCGGCGAAGGCAGAACACGTATGAAACAGCTGAAGTTTGCAGCACGTGATTTAGTCGCATTGATTATTATGGTGTTGCTGTTTGCTGTTATTGTCGCTTTGAATTTTGTTCCGTTCCTACCGTAATACGCCGTATCTGAAAGGAATTTTGTACAGTTATGAGAAACTTAAAGGTTTTTATAGCATACAACGATGCAGGGTATCACGGATATCAGCGGCAGGATAACGCTGTAACCATTCAGGAAACAGTTGAAAAAGCGATAGGCAGGCTGTTGAAAACTCCTCCGCCTGTGATATACGGCTGTTCAAGAACCGATACAGGTGTGCACGCAAGGCGGTTTTGCTTTAACGTGCATATTGAAAATAACATTCCTTGCGGCGGCTTTGTAAAAGGAATGAACACCGTTCTCCCGAGGGATATAGCGGTGCTTTCGTGTGAAGAAGCAGACGAAGATTTCCACGCAAGATTCTGCACAAAGGCAAAGGAATATGTTTACGTTATTGACAATAACGAACAGCGGAATGTGTTTCTTCAGGATTTAGCCTTTCACTATCCGTATAAGCTGAATATTGATAAGATGAACGAGGCGGCACAGCTGTTTGTAGGTACTCACGATTTCGGGGCGTTCTGCCGTGCTGAAGGAAAAAAACGTGTAAACTCTACTGTTCGCACTATATACAGCCTTAGTGTTTCACTTTCTGACGGAAAATGCGAAATTAAAATCTGCGGCGACGGCTTCCTGTATAATATGGTAAGGATTGTCGCAGGCACTCTTATCTATATAAGCGAGGGCAGAAGAACTCTTGACGATGTGAAATCAGCTCTTGGTACAGGCGACCGTGAACTGGCAGGAATTACTCTTCCGCCTGAGGGACTGTATCTTAATGATGTATTTTATAATTCCATAAACGAAGAAAACTGATATTGCAACCGAAGGTATTGGCTTTTGATTACTTTAAGGTGAAATGATGGACGAAAGAAATAGTATA
>JAZQBH010000097.1:0-1962 GCA_045545655.1 Oscillospiraceae bacterium | reverse complement strand
AACAATAACTCGTTTGTTTTCAGCCAGCTACATAACATAACGTAAAGCATTGATATTATCATCGCCACGTTCCAAAATATCGCCAAGTATAAACAGATAGTCCTCATCAGGCTTGTAATTGCAGTGTTCAAGTAGCTTTTTTGTTTCTTGCCAGTGTGTATGAAGGTCACTTATGCAAATTATACGACAGCGACTGGGAAGTGATATATTTACTATATTAAGCATATTACCTCCAATAAAATAGGTTTCATAAATTATATCACAAAATCTCTCGTTTTTCAATCACCTCCGAACATTCTTACACCTACCCTTAATCAGATTATCCACATAATTCCCCTCAACAATCCTCTCATAAGCCTTGGCCAGCTCCTTAACACGCTGCAACTGTGCTTGTACCGATTGAGTATCCTTATTCTGTGCTTGTAGTTCTCGGATAGCACGCTGCAGTTCCTGGGCTTTGGCGTAGATACTCTCGCTCGATGTGAACGAAAACTCGCTTATGGTTTTGAGCTGTTCGGCAAGATATTTGATGTTCTCATCGTTGTAGTAGCTGTAAATCTTCTTCGGGTAAATCTTTCGGGGAGTAAGCCTGAACTGCTTGACCGCAACAGTTGTTTCCAGAACTGAAACATAGATTTTTCTGTCGAAATCTCCGCTGTCATTTATTTTCTTCTGAACAATGTTGGTGAATTTATCTCTTTCGGCTATGCGTTTTTCAAGCTGTTTCGGGAGATAATCCTCGCCCAGCGATTTCAGCCGCACAAATCTCTCCGCATTCGGAGCTTTCACGACTATGTACTTTCCGTCCTTGACCTCATAACCACGCTCTTTCAGCCTTTCCATCAAGTCCTCCACGCTTTTAGAGGAATATACCAGCCTGTCTATGTCAAGTGCGATACTCTCACGAATGGAAGTCGCATTCACTGTCGGCTTGTAGTGTTTTGAAATAGCATTCGCTGTTTTAAGTCCATAGTAAGGAATATACAAGGTACTGCTTTCAGCCACAAACGGAATTTTGGCACGAGTAAGACCATCCGCTATGTACTGCAATTTGTCCTCATTGAAAATATCCACAGGCACGAACTTTGCTCCGACCTGCTCGCTCAACGCAGAAATGGTTTCATTCCGTTTGGTGATTTCGGAACGGAGAAAGTCATTCTGATTTTTGATAAGCGTGATTTCCTCGGCAGAGTATTCTTTCGTGCTTTTCTTTTTCAGCTCTGTAATTCTTGTCTGTATTCTGTGCAGTTCTTCCACCCGATGTGCTCGCTCCTTGTACTCTTCAACCGACAGATGCTCCCGATGAATGTTCTTGTCATCACGCAGCAAGTTGTGCTTGTACAAAATTCGCTCCATATATGAACGCTCGCTTTCAGACCACGCTGTCCACTCGTTCTGCATTCGGCTTGATGAGGAAAATCCCTGTTCACGCAAAGCTCCGCTCATTGAGTTTTTCACAGACAGACCTTTCTTGTTTCTACGGGCAACGGGAACGAAATCTATGTGCAGGTGCGGAGTACTCTCGTCAAGGTGCATAACCGCATTGAACACTTTGAGGTTTGGGTTGCGTTTCTCAAATTCCTGCATATATTCGTTTAGCATAATTTTCGCCGTTTCCCAGTTTGGTGAGCCTGCGCCGCAGTCGTTTATATCGCCGAACTGCACGACTATCTCATAGAACAATTTTCCTTTGCCCGAATTTTTGATGTGTTCGTAGTAATCAGTAATTTTCCTGTCGGCTCGTTTCTGGCGGTCGTTGTACTCCGCAAGAGCCTCATCGAAAATCTGATTATAGAAATCTCTAATGTCGGTGCTAATGTATGTAATGTTATCTTCCGTTCTTGAAATGTCAACATTCTTTGCGATAACAGTTCGGTTATTATGCTCGATAACGCCGTCATCAACTCTGAACGAAATTGACATTTTTTGTTCAGACATAGCTTTGCCTCCTTTTACGTTTTT
>JAZQBH010000096.1:0-9608 GCA_045545655.1 Oscillospiraceae bacterium | reverse complement strand
CCATTATTTCACGGTAGAGGTCGTTACCCTCACGGGTACGCTCGCCTACGCCTGTAAATACGGAAATACCGCCGTGCTGCTTGGCAACGTTGTTGATAAGCTCCATAATAAGGACGGTCTTACCAACACCCGCACCGCCGAACAGACCAATCTTACCGCCCTTGAGGTAAGGTGCGATAAGGTCAACGACCTTGATTCCTGTTTCAAGAACCTCGTTAGATGCCTCCTGCTCCTCGAAAGTAGGTGCAGGACGGTGAATTTCCCATTTTTCTGCTGTGTCGGGCTGCGGCTTGTTATCAACAGCCTCACCCAGAAGATTGAAGATACGTCCAAGAGTCTGCTCGCCAACAGGAACTTTGATTGAAGCACCTGTGTCTACTGCCTGCATTCCACGGACAAGACCATCTGTTGCGCCCATTGAAATACAGCGGACAATATCATCACCGATATGCTGTGCTACCTCGACAGTCAGCTTTTTGCCGTTGTTGTCGATTTCGATAGCGTTAAGCAAATCAGGCAGACTATCGGGTGCGAAGCGGATATCCAGAACCGCACCGATAACCTGAACAATAGTACCTATGTTCTGATTTGACATAATCTGCTAAATCCTTTCTGTAAGGTTTAGAACTAAAATCACTTAGAGCTGTCAGGACTGTGCCGACGCACCCGAAACTATATCGATAATTTCGTTTGTGATGCTTGCCTGACGTGCTCTGTTATACAGCAGCGACAGGCTTTCTGTCATAGCGTCTGCATTATCCGTTGCGTTTTCCATTGCTGTGCGGCGTGCGCCCTGTTCAGACGCATAGCTTTCAACCACAGCACACTGGATAAGGCTTGCTGTGAATTTCGGCACAATTCTGTTGAACACCGCCTCGGGAGAGGGGTCGTATTCCATAGTGCCGTAATCCTCAAGCTGAACTGTATCCATAGGGAGAATACGCATACTTTCAGGCTGCTGTGAAATTGACGAATTAAACAGTGTGTAGAACAACTGCACCTCGTCAACCTCGCCCTGTGCGAACATTTCAATTGCAAGGTCTGCAATATCCTGCGCAGTGTTGGGCTTGATGTCGTCTGCTATATTCGCATACGAAGCCACAACATCATATCCGCGCTTTGCAAAAAATTCGCCCGATTTTCTGCCGATTGCGATAATCTTCGGCTTTTCGGCATCATCTGCGTGGGCTGCAACCGCCATTTTCAGAATGTTTGAGTTATAGCCGCCCGCAAGACCTCTGTCACCTGCCACAACAATAAACAGTCTGCGCTTGATCTCACGCTTTTCTGTAAATACTGTGGAGAAATCAGTGTTTGCCGACGCTATCTCGCACATTGTCTTATACAACTCGTTGAAGTAGGGACGAGCAAGCTCTGCACGTGCCTTCGCCCTGCGAAGCTTGCTTGAAGCAACAAGCTCCATCGCCTTGGTTATCTGCCGTGTGGAATTAACCGACTTGATGCGTCGCTTAATTGCCTTCATATTCCCGCTTGCCAAAAAATATCACCCCTTCTTAATTTGTTTTGCCCATCATCAGATATAATCTGCGGTGGTGATATATTTGACTTTCTTTTCGATATACAGCCACGCTACAGCAACAGCAGTAAGTGCTGCCACAGAAAGCGCCACAATACTCATTACAAAAGAAGCTTGTTTCATACAGTTCTCCCTTCGATTATCCTGCATAGGAAGCGGCAAAGCTTTCGAGTACCTTCTTAAGCTCCGCTTCGTTATCAGGAGTAATAACCTTTTCACTCTTGATGCTGTCAAGAATTTCAGGCTTGTTCGCCTTGATGTGGTCAAGCAGATCTCCCTGATACTGCTTGATTTTCTCAACAGGGATAGCTGCAAGGTAGTTATTGATAACCGCATAGATTACAACAACCTGCTCCTCAACCTCAAGCGGTGAGTTCTGGTCCTGCTTGAGAACCTCCACGATACGCTCGCCCTTTGCAAGACGGTTCTTGGTATCCTGGTCAAGGTCAGAGCCGAACTGTGCAAACGACTGCAGCTCACGATACTGTGAGTAGTCAAGCTTCAGCGTACCTGAAACCTTCTTCATTGCCTTAATCTGTGCATTACCGCCGACACGGGATACCGAGATACCGGGGTTAACCGCGGGGCGTACACCCGAGTTGAACAGTTCGGTTTCAAGGAATATCTGTCCGTCAGTAATGGAAATAACATTTGTCGGAATATAAGCCGAAACGTCGCCTGCCTGTGTTTCGATAATAGGCAGTGCAGTAAGCGACCCGCCGCCGTATTCAGCGTTCAGACGAGCAGCACGCTCAAGCAGTCTTGAATGCAGGTAGAATACGTCGCCGGGGTATGCCTCACGTCCTGGCGGACGCTTAAGCAGCAGGGAGAGTGCACGGTAAGCCACTGCGTGCTTGGACAAATCATCATATACGATGAGAACGTCCTTACCGTTTTCCATAAAGTACTCACCCATAGCACAGCCCGAATACGGTGCAATGTACTGCAGCGGTGCAAGCTCAGAAGCGGTGGAGGATACTACGATTGTGTAGTCCATAGCGCCGTTTGTGGTAAGAGTGTCAACCACGCCTGCAACGGTAGAGTTCTTCTGACCGATTGCAACGTAGATACAGATTACATCCTTACCCTTCTGATTGATGATTGTATCAATGGCGATAGCAGTTTTACCTGTCTGTCTGTCGCCGATAATAAGCTCACGCTGACCTCTTCCGATAGGAATCATAGAGTCGATAGCCTTAATTCCTGTCTGAAGCGGCACGTTTACAGGCTCTCTTGTGATGATACCCGAAGCGATTTTCTCAATCGGACGGGTTTCCTTCGCAAGGATAGCGCCCTTGCCGTCAAGCGGCTGACCAAGAGAGTTTACAACACGTCCGAGAAGAGCTTCTCCGACAGGCACAGACACGATAGAGTTTGTGCGCTTTACTGTGTCGCCCTCTTTTATGCCCGCGTCGGAGCCCAACATAACCGCACCTACAAAGTCCTGCTCGAGGTTAAGCGCCATACACTGAACGCCGTTCTCGAACTCCAGCAGCTCGTTAAGCATACACTTTTCAAGGCCGTGGATACGAACGATACCGTCGCCGACGGTAACAACCGTTCCCACATCGCCCAGCTGGATTTTGGCATTGTAGTTTTTAATGCGGGCTTTGATAAGGCCCGTTATTTCATCGGGGCGTAAATCCATTTAACATACATCCCTTCTATAATTTTTTTTGTGAATAACAAAGGTTACCCAGCGAACACGGCTCAGATAATTGTGCCGAGTTCTTTTTTAAGCTCGTTAAGTCTTGACTTAACGCTTCCGTCGTAGCGACGGCTGCCGTAATCAATAATTATGCCGCCGATAAGCCCTTCATCAACCTTTTCGGTGATTGTAACGGCCTTTCCGATAACCTGCGACATTTTAGCGGAGATTTGTTCTCTGATGCTGTCTGTAAGGGGCTGTGCGCTTGTTACAGTGATGTCAGCCAGCTTGAACCGCTCGTTATACTGCTCACGGTAATACTTGATAATTCCCGAAAAGCAGGAAAATCTGCTCTTTTCTGCCAGCAGGCACAAAAGATTGGTTGTAAGCTCGCTTACTCCGCCTGCCTTGGAAAGCTCCTCAACAAACGAAATCTTTTCCTCAACTGAAATCGTAGGCGTGCCCATAAGCTTTATGAACTCAGGATTTTCATTGAAAATCGCCTCAAGTGACGCAAGCTCTGCAAGGGTATCCTTCATTGCCGCGTCGCCCTGTTCTTCGCACAATTCAAAGAACGCTTCGCCGTATACCTTTTCAGCCTTGTCGTTCATAGCAAATTCCTTTCTTCCAAGAGTACGGCACGGCGATTAAACCGAACCTACCTCGTTCAAGAACTTCGAGATAAGCTGCTCGTTGTCCTTTGCGGAAATCTCCTTTTCAACGACCTTGCCAGCCGCCATAACTACCATCTCAGAAATTTCGTCCTTGATTTCGTTAACGGCTTTCTGCTTTTCACGCTCGATATTTTCCTCTGCCTTAGCACGGATATCCGCCGCCTTCTGGTTAGCCTCGGAAACTATCTCTTCCTCACGCTTCTGCGCTCTGATTGTAGCCTGCTTTACGATTTCAGCGGCTTCATTCTTTGCGTCAGCAAGACGTGCTGTGTATTCCTCTTCTGCCTTCTTTGCAGCTTCTTTTGCCGCCTGCGCCTCGGAGATTTCCTTTGCGGTCATCTCATTGCGCTGGTCAAGAATTTTGCAGACAGGCTTATACAGAAATATCCTGAACAGCAGGAAGATAATGAGTGCATTGATAAGGGTAAATATTATAGTTGTGGGATTGATTGAAACAAGCGCTTCGTACCACGCGGGTGACGCTGCTTCAACTGCTCCCGCAGCCTCGCTGATATAATTCAGCATGATATGCCCACTCCTCCCATTTTACTATCTTACAGTATTATCAGTACTATCAGAAATTCTCAAGAGCCTTTGTCAAAGAGCTGAAAATGGGGTTAGCATAGAGGAGCAGCAGAGCAACTACGAGAGCGTAGATACCTGTTGTTTCCGCGATAGCGTCACCGATAATCATTGTTCTTGTGATTGCACCGGATGCCTCGGGCTGTCTTGCAATAGCCTCAACTGCCTTACCGCCGCAGTAGCCTTCACCGATACCAGGGCCGATACCAGCTATCATAGCTGCGCCTGCACCAAGTGCAGAAGAACCGAGAACGATTGCATTTGCTAAAACTTTCATTTCATCCATTGTAATATCCTCCATAAAGATGGTGTTATATTATTCCCGTTGGGAATATATCCGAAAGAAACCTGCTTACTCACACTCTGCATTTGAAATATACGACATTGTGAGCATTGTAAAAATGTATGCCTGAATTACGCCTGAGAAGATATCGAAATACAGCGACGCAATCGCAGGGATAACAACAGGCGGCATAAAGCTGCCCAGCGCCCAGTAGATAAGTCCGCCGATAACCATACCCGCTACCATATTACCGAACAGACGCAGTGCCATAGAGATAGGGTTGGAAACTTCTCCGATTAAGTTGGAGAACAACATAAAGGGATACGGTGCAACAAATGCCTTGAAGTAGCCCTTCACTCCGCCTGTCTTTGCACGGTTATACTGTGTCATAAAGAACGTAATGATAGCCAGCGTGCCTGTTACGGAAACGTCCGCGGTTGGTGAACGAAGTCCGAGAAGACCGATAAGGTTGCAGACAATTACATAGACAATAAGCATACCTATATAAGGTCTGTAAGACTTATACTTATCTCCCATACTTCCGTCAACCATATCGTTTACGAATGTAACAAGCCATTCAGCAAGCGCCTGACGGCGACTGGTGGAAACGACCTTCAGCCCTGAACCGAGCACAAGGAACAACACTGCAAGCAGTGCCATTACAATCCACTGAACAATAACCGATTCAGTAAGATTCCACGTCATTCCGAACATTTCCCAGCTTGCAACAACGAGCGGACCGTTGATTGTAAAGCCGGAGTCAGATGCCATAAGAAGTGCGGTTGACAACTTTCATCATTCCTCCTTAATTTTGATGGGAATACCCTATGGATAAACCCGATATAGTACCCGCCCCCAGCGGGATAATATCCGTTAATCCTTTTCCCTGAGCGCCCTTAAAGTAATACAAATTCTCGGGAAGAACAGGGGTATCAATGAGGTCAAAAGATTTATAAACGGTGCAATCGCACCAAGCGTAAGCAGCAGAAACAATCCGAGATAGCGTATTGCGTATGTCTTGCTCATATAGATGTTTGCCGCTTTTGCGTCACGTTTTTTTACTGCTTTCTGTGCTGATTTTCCCAGTATAAGAAAGTTCAGCACCGCAAGCACTGTGCCGTAAACTGCGCCAATCGGGAGAGTGTAATCCTTTACAACAAAAGCGACAATTATCGTCACAGCGAGGTACACTCCGCTTATCACCAGAAAATAAGGCTTAAGCGAACGCATCTCCTTATAAATCGGCTCTTGTTTATTCATATAACTCATCTTTTCCTGATATTCCGATAATCGTCATAATAATCGTTGTCCCTGCGTGAACTTGTAAAAGCCTTCGGGACTTTTTTGTTGCGGTCACGGCGGCCGAGAGATTTCATCAGCCTGCATATAAAATTCACCACGCCGCCAATCATAAACAGTATTGCCAGAATAACGCAGATTAACATTACCCAATCAGGGAGATTATACCGCTTCACAATATAACTTCCGCCCACCAGAAACAGCAGCAGCGGAGTTGCAACTATAAAAAGCAACTGCGAAACCTGTGCATATACCGAAATAATATTTTCTTTTTTTTTCATCTGAAAACTGTTTAGTCGTTCGTACAGCCAACTACTCTGATTACTTGAGCATTTCCTGCAAACGCCACTCGCCGTTTTGCTTTACCATATTCGCTGTAAGCACCGATTCGGGGTGAGCGGCAGCCTGTTCTTCGGTGTATCCGTTGAGGATAACCTTGAGTGTGCAAGCCGTGTCGCTTTCAGGGTGAACGCTTATCATACACTGCGACCAATCTCTTGTGTACTCAGTATCAGGCTTGAAAGCGTCCGTTATACCAAGACACATCTCAGCAGTTGAGGGGTCCTTATGCTCAGTGTAAATCTGCATATCCTTTGTTCCGCCGTCAACCTTTACAGGAAAGCGTGTGAGAATACGCTCAGCCTCTTCAGCCACATACACGCCCTTAACCAGCTCTTCAATCTGAGAATAGTGCTTGTAAACATCGTCGTCTACGGAGTAGTAGCCATCCTCAGCGGGATTGCCGTATACAGTCTTGTAAGCAAGACCCTCTGTCACAAACAGCCTGATGACAGTGTAATTATCCTGCATCAGCGTCTGTGCCGCCGCAGAACACTCATTAAGGAGCGCCGCCGCCTGCGAAGCCGAGGCCTGATCAGAGGTTTCAGTGTCTTTCTTGTTTGTCTGTGTTACAATCAGCACAACAACCGCCGCAATTGCCGCCACTGCGATAACCGCAGTGATAACCAGCGATACGATTGAATCTGCTCTTTTTCCCTTGCCCATAAAATAACCTTTCAAACTTGGAATTGACGCTTTGCTTTACCAACCCTTATCAATATCGCTGACGCAGCCGACTTCGCCAGCCTTCATCAGCCCATATTGTTGGCGGTATCAGCGTCGGGATTGCTGTTGGCAGCTCTGTTGGAGGAAGCCTGACGCTGTTCCTCGATGGAGATAGCGTCGGGGAATACATTGCGGCTGTCGTCCTTCGAGAGGAATGTAGTGTTAACGTATCCCTGAATAATTGCTCCGTCTGTAACAGCGATTGTGGAAGCGTTGATGTCGCCGAACACGATAGCGTCACGCTTGAGTTCAGCCTTGCCCACTATATCAAGTTTACCACGGATTCTGCCGTTTATGTCTGCATACTGCGAAGACAAATCACCGATAAGTATAGTATCTCTGTCCATCTTCATTCTGCCCTTTAGGGAGATATTTCCCTGCATAGCCGCAGAAGTCATTGCCGCATTGTTTGCGGTGATATCGCCGACGATTTTACCTGTCATATCAACGTTACGTGTTGTTTCAACGTTGCCCTTTACAGTGCCGTCAACGGTCATATTTGCAAGCGAACGGATATTGCCCTCAATGCTTGTATTCTTGGAAATAACGGTTGTTTCCTCAACCTCGCCGCCCATAGGCGCAGAGGTAGCACCGCCCGACGGAGGAACAAAGCGACCGCCGCCCTGTCCACCTTGTCCGCCGTAACCGCCGTTATTAAAATTCTGATTATTATTATATCCCTGAGAGAAACCGTCGTTTCTCGCATTCTGACCCATATTCGGAGTAACAACACGGCCTGCCTGAGAATAGCCGCCGTCCATCTGCTGAGCGTTCATACCGCCGGAGGGATTAACCACTCTGCCAGCCTCGCCCATTCCCTGAGCAGGTGCGCCTGCCTGCGGATTGCCTGCCGCACCGCCCTGCACTGCCTGATTATCGGCAGGCTGAGGATTAGTATTAGGATAATACGGGGTCTCCAGAGGCACGTTGTTCTGTGTGCGTTCAACAGTATCAGCGGGCTGAACAGGCGCAGAAACAGACTGTGCCGCCTGTGCATTCTGCTGTTCACGCAGATATCTGTCAAGTTCGCTGGGCTCGCCGCCTGTCACCTGAGGGGTTTCACCCTCTTGTCCGTCTTTTTTCCACAATTCCTTAACAGCCTGTGAAAAATTATCTTTTATTCCCATAACTAAAATCCTTTCAACTTTCCACGATAAATCTCAGCGTTACCCTGCCAGTTCAGGCGAACGGGCCGATAAACTGCACGGGCATTGTGTCGTTATTTATTTTGTCGAACTTGTACCCCTCGTTCTTCAGCAGAACGATTATATCATCAAGTACAAGTGTTGCGTTTGCCCTGTCGTGCATAAGCACAATGGAACGGTATTTATCCTTGATATCTACAGGAACGGAGTTGTGCATATCCGTCCAGGTTGCACCTGCGGCGTCGCCGCTGTCAACGTTCCAGTCGTAGAATCTGAACCCTCTGCGGGTCATTTCCTCGATTATTGCGTCTCTTGTCGCCTTATTGTAATCATTCTTACTTCCGCCGGGGAAACGGAAAATCTGAACCTCTACCCCCGTAACGTCACGGATTACGTCCCACGCCTCGTAGAAATCCGCGAGGAAAGCCTCCACAGACGCATATATCTCCTTGTACTCGTGCGAAGTGCTGTGCACGCCGATTGCGTGACCGTCAGCCGCAATTGCCTTCAGCCGCTGTGCGCAGGCCTCGCTTCTATCCGGAACAACAAAGAAGGTAGCCTTTACATCACGGTTACGCAGTATGTACAGCTTATCCGCCGTATGTTCGGTAGGGCCGTCGTCAAACGTAAGATAAACCGTACCCTTTTCACGAACGTACTCAGTGGGCGCTTTAACATACATATCTGTATAAAGGTGAGCGTAAGGGCTATCCGAAGAAACTGGATTGCTCGTGTTGCCTGTACCGCTGTTACTGCTTGCAGTACTTGTGCCGCTTGCATTGCCTGAGCTTTTCGAGCTGCTTGACGAAGACGAAGTGCCTGTGTATGTTCCAGCCAGCCTTGACAGCTCTGCAATATCGCTGTCAGACATTCCGCACTGCTTTAACAGCTCGTACAGCTTCTGTGCAGAAGCCGCCTTGTTCAGCACTGCCGTGAGCAGTTCCTTGTCGCTGATGCCGTTTGCGGACATAATCTCGTAGAACTCAGCACCACTTACGTTCTTACCCGAAGCGGCAAGCGTGATAATGCTCGAATCGGATATTCCCGCATTCGAGAGAATGCTGTAAAATCCTTGCGCATCCAGCTTTTCGTTGCGGTTCACGCAAGCGATAAACTCGTCATACGGCACACCAGCCATATCAAAAATCCTGTAGAAATCCTCTGCCGTACCTGCCTTTTCGGCTACAAGCACATCAGCCACAGTTTTAAGAGAAATATTCTCCTCCTGTGCCTTTTTAAGCTCTGCATTTTTGGTGACAAAAAGCACGCCGAACACTACTGCGAGTATCAGCGGAACAAAAAACAATATTGCAAGCACCGTTTTGATAAGGGCTTTAAAAAACTCAACGCTGCCAAAACGCATTTCAAACCTCTG
>JAZQBH010000095.1:0-3747 GCA_045545655.1 Oscillospiraceae bacterium | reverse complement strand
TCTTGCAGACATTGATTTCGATATCCTCGCTACGTCCTGTTTGCCCTACTACCATACCGGAATAAACCTTTTCACCGGGACCGATGAAGAGTGTTCCACGTTCCTGAGCATTGAAAAGACCGTAGGTAACTGCTGTTCCGTTCTCCCACGCTACAAGAGAGCCTTCCATTCTTCTCGGAATATCACCGAAGTAAGGCTTGTAGCTGTCGAACACAGAGTTCATTACACCCTCGCCCTTTGTATCGGTAAGGAACTCGCTTCTGTAACCGAACAGACCTCTTGAAGGAACAAGGTATTCAAGGCGTGTACGTGAACCAACAGGGTGCATTTCAACAAGTTCACCCTTACGAACGCCCATCTTTTCCATAACTGCACCGACACAATTTTCAGGCACGTCAATAACAAGACGTTCAACAGGCTCGCATCTAACGCCGTCAATCTCCTTGAAAAGAACTCTAGGTGTACTTACGGAAAGCTCATAACCCTCACGGCGCATATTTTCGATAAGAATTGACAGGTGCATTTCACCACGACCTGCAACATTCATTGCCTCAGCCTGATCGCTGTCTGTAACACGAAGAGAAACGTCCTTCATAGTTTCCTTCATAAGACGTTCTCTTATCTGACGTGAAGTTACAAACTTACCTTCTCTGCCTGCAAACGGCGAAGAATTTACGGAGAAAGTCATTTCAACAGTAGGCTCAGAGATATTAACAAAAGGAAGCGGTTCAACCTTTGAAGGTGCACAGATTGTCTGACCGATTGTAACGCCCTCTATACCTGAGAAGCACACAATATCACCGACAGAAGCCTCTGTAACAGGCGCTTTCGCAAGGCCCTCATACTCATAAAGAGCAACAATCTTAGCCTTGAACGGCTTTGTGCGGTTGAGGTAGTCGCATACAACAACTTCCTGATTCTGCTTTACAACACCACGCTCAACACGACCAACGGCAATTCTGCCGACATAGTCGTTATAGTCAATAGAGGATACAAGCAATTGAAGCTCGTCCTCTGCGTCACCCTCAGGCGGGTCGATATGCTCTATAATTTTGTTGAAAAGAGGCTTGAAATCAACGCCCATTTCATCAGGGTTATATGAAGAGCAACCCATTCTGCCCGAACAGAATACAACAGGGCTGTCAAGCTGTTCGTCAGATGCGTCAAGGTCAAGCAGAAGTTCAAGAACTTCGTCAACAACTTCGTGGTTTCTTGCATCAGGACGGTCAGTCTTATTTACAACAACTATAATCTTGTGACCCAGTTCAAGTGCCTTCTGAAGAACAAAGCGTGTCTGCGGCATTGTTCCCTCGAAACTGTCTACAAGCAGAAGAACACCGTTTACCATTTTGAGAATACGCTCAACCTCACCTGAGAAGTCAGCGTGTCCTGGTGTGTCAACAATGTTGATTTTTACGCCCTCATACATACAAGAGGTGTTCTTCGCAAGGATAGTAATACCACGTTCACGTTCAATTGCGTTGTTATCCATAACACGGTCTGCCACTTCCTGATTTTCACGGAAAGCGCCGCCCTGCTTGAGCATTTCATCAACAAGCGTTGTCTTGCCGTGGTCAACGTGGGCTATAATGGCAATGTTTCTTAAATCTTCTCTAATCACTTTTGTCACGTTCCTTTACACATAATATCAGATAAATTAACCAAAAAATATTATACTACTTTTTCCGTTTCACTACAAGTCCATTCGGGAAAAAACGTGTTTTTGGTTATATATTCCTGTTTTCACGGTATAATATTGTATATTTTGACAACAGTAAACTGTTTATTTAATAGTCAAAGATATAAGCATTATTCTTCTGGGTAAATACTTCTACCGTTTCGCCATCACTAACAAAAACTATGTTACCATTTCCCATTGTGGAATATGCTCTCTCGCAGCCTGCGTCGTTAAGTCTGTCGAACACAACTCTCTTAGGGTGACCATAAGAGTTATCCTTTCCTACGTGGAAAACAGCCGTATCAGGAGTAACATACCGCAGAAACTCAAGACTTGTACTTCCCGCACTTCCGTGATGTCCGACTTTGAGAATGTCAACGTCAATATCCGCTCCGCTGTCTATAATATCAAATTCCGCTTCATAGCCGATATCTGCCATAAACAGATATGAGGTTTCTTTATGGTCAAAACGGACGGCAATCGAGTTTTCATTCAAGTCATCATAGTCATTACTGACAGGACCGACAACTGTAAGCACAGCGTCGTCAAGCTGAAACACATCTCCCGCTTTTGCATAACACAGCTTTGCGTTGCTATCCTCTATTGATTTCATCAGCTTAGAAATCAAAGGAATATTAAGCTCGCTTTCATCTGCAATTTCAGGCATCAGAACCATCTCTGTTTTAAATGTGCTTATTATTTTAGCCATACTTCCACAGTGGTCCGAGTGAGGATGAGTTATAATTACAATATCAATCTGAGGGATTTCAGCATATTTCAGGAAAGCCATTATCCTGCTATAATTTTCTTCTTCACCGCTATCAATCAGTACGGTTTTATTGTTTGTTCTGATTAAAGTACAATCCCCCTGACCAACATCAATGAATGTGACACTCGATTCGCCCTCTTTAAGCACGTAATCAGGCTTGGGAGCTAAACCGCACCATCTTAATATAGATATTGTAGTGGGAATGCCGTTGATATGCCAGTACCTGTCATTCAGAAAGAAAAACAGGCTTGCCGCAATCAATGCGGCAAGTACAATATACTTTATTCTTTTTCTAGTTTCTTTTGCCTTTATTTCTCTTTGTGTTAGTCTTCTTGCTGTTTTTCGTCTTGGCATTAGTATTCACGTTTCCTTTAGCAATGTTCTTTTCAGGCTGAATAAGGCAATCCTTGCCAAATCCAATCAGATCACGGCGTTTTGCTATTGTAAGAGCCTTTTCTACAAGCGCACGGTTTTTAGGCATAAAATATTGTAAGAGTGCTCTTTGCATTGCTTTTTCTTCGGTTGTTCTCGGAACAAACAAAGGCTCTAAGGTATACGGATTAAGCCCCGTGTAGAACATAGCAGTTGAAATAGTACCCGGCGTTGGGTAAAAGTCCTGAACCTGCTCAGGTCGGATATTATGCTTTTTCTCAAACAGCGCAAGCTCAATTGCGTCTGCAAGCGTACAACCTGGGTGCGAAGACATAAGATATGGAACAAGATACTGTTCCTTGCCGCACTTCTTAGTCGAAGCATAAAAACGCTTTTCAAACTCCTCGTAGACTTCGATATGCGGCTTTCCCATCAAATCGAGCACCTTATTCGAGGCGTGTTCAGGAGCTACCTTCAACTGACCGCTTACGTGATAGTTCACAAGCTCATCAAGGAAAGCGTTGTTCTTTTCAAGCAGCATAAAGTCAAAGCGGATTCCCGAACGGATAAACACCTTTTTTACTTTCTTGATTGAACGAAGTCGTCTTAAAAGGTTGATATAGTCAGTGTGGTCGGAATTTATATTCTTGCAAGGCGTAGGGGCAAGGCACTTCTTACCCTTGCAAAGACCGTGTTCCTCCTGCTTATCACAGGACGGGTGACGGAAATTCGCAGTAGGGCCGCCTACATCGTGAATATATCCCTTGAAGTTAGGCTTTTCAGAGAGCATTACCGCTTCATTATAAACAGAATCTTCACTTCTTGTCTGGACCTTTCGTCCCTGATGTAGAGCGATAGAACAGAAATTGCAGAAACCAAAAGTAAACGCAGAAAGCGTTATATGGCATAGCCTCCCTTGCCTAAAGGG
>JAZQBH010000094.1:0-6565 GCA_045545655.1 Oscillospiraceae bacterium | reverse complement strand
ATCTACCTCAGAGATTTGGACAGCGGCGAATACTGGAGCAACTCGTGGGCGCCTGTATGCAAGCCGCTCGATGAGTTCAAGAGCGAATGCCGCCACGGCACAGCCTACACCGTGATTTCCTCGGAGTACAAGGGCATACGTACAGAGACTACCTACTATGTTCCCCTCGGCAAGACCTACGAGGTATGGAAAACAACCGTCACCAACCTCGACAGCAAACCCCGCCGCATTGCCGTTTCGGGCGTTTGCGAGTTTGTCAACGACAACAACTACGAGCAGGACCAGGTAAACCTTCAGTACACCCTGTTCATCACCCACACATATTTCAAGGACAGCTTTATTCTTCAGCGGCAGAATGAAACAGAGGGCGGAATTTCACGTTTTCTCGGACTTGCCGACGCACCTGTTTCGGCATACTGCGGCGACCGTGACGCTTTCCTTGGCGCTTACCGCGGCTACTCAAACCCCATCGGAATTGAACAAGGTATGTCAAACGCACTGAACTACTGCACAAACTCTGTTGGTGCACTCCAGAGCGATATTACACTTAATCCTGGCGAAACTCGCACCCTCACATTTGTTGTGGGACAGAAGAGCGAGGACGAGGCAAGAGCAATCCTCGCACAGTACAAGGACAGCACCCTCGCCGACAAGGAACTTGAAGAGCTTAAAAAGCACTGGCACAGTCAGCTTGAAAATCTGTACGTTTCCACACCCGACCCCGACTTCAACAATATGGTAAACACCTGGAATGCGTACAACTGCTTTATCACATTTATCTGGTCAAGAGCGGCGTCGCTTGTATACTGCGGACTGCGCAACGGCTACGGCTACCGTGACACCGTGCAGGATATTCAGGGTATCATTCACCTTGCCCCCGACCTCGCAAGAGAACAGCTTGAATTTATGCTTTCGGCACAAGCGGCGAACGGTGCTGGTCTGCCACTCGTGAAGTACACCCACACCGCTGGCAAGGAAAACACTCCCGATGAGCCTGAATACGCCCGTGAAACGGGTCACCCCTCGTGGAGAGCCGACGACGCACTGTGGCTGTTCCCGACAGTGTACAAGTACATCGGTGAAAGCGGCAACATCGCATTCCTCGACAAGGAAATACTCTTTGCGAACAACGGCGAAAGCGGCACAGTATACGAACACCTCAAGCGTGCGGTTTCATTCTCGATGAACAACCTCGGCAACCACGGAATGCCCGCAGGACTTCACGCAGACTGGAACGACTGTCTGCGACTCGGCAAGAAGGGCGAAAGCACCTTTGTTGCGTTCCAGCTGGTATATGCTATTAAAATTCTCCGTGAGTATGCTGTAATCAAGAATGACACAGACTACATCGCATATCTTGACGAGATAAGCGAACCCCTCACGAAGTCGCTTGACGAGTGCTGGGACGGCGACCGCTTTATCCGTGGCTATCGTGAAACAGGCGAGATTATCGGCAAGCACACCGACCCCGAGGCGTCTATGTGGCTCAATCCGCAGAGCTGGGCAGTTATTTCGGGCTTTGCAGGAAAAGAGCGTGGCACTGCCGCACTCAATTCCGTTGACCGTGAGCTGAACACCCCCTACGGTGCAATGGTAATGTATCCGCCCTACGTTGACCACGCATTTGACGGCGCACTTATGCACTGCTACAACAAGTGCGTTAAGGAAAACGCTGGTATCTTCTCACAGCCGCAGGGCTGGCTTATCCTCGCAGAGGCAAAGCTCGGCAGAGGCAATATGGCATACAAATACTGGAAAGAGGCGTGTCCAGCCGCCGCTAACGATACCGCCGAAATCCGTGTGATGGAGCCGTATGTTTACGGACAGTTCACCGAGGGCAAAGACAGCCCGTTCGCAGGAAGAACACACGTTCACTGGCTGACAGGCACAGCCTCTACAGTAATGGTAGGTACGGTTGAGGGTATCCTCGGACTTGTGCCCGACGCTGACGGACTTCGTATAGACCCGTCAATCCCGTCTGAGTGGAAGTCGTACACTATCGACAAGACATTCAGAGGAAAGCGACTGCACATCACCGTAAACAACCCCAACGGTGCAGAGCACGGAGTAAAATCCGCAACCCTCAACGGCGAACAGCTTGCGGACAACTATATTTCAGCAGAAAAGCTTGCCGACGAGAACAGCATCACAATCGAACTTGGATAATAACACAATGCCCCCGACCAGAATCGGGGGCATTTTTGGTGAACAATGAACAGCTGTACACCCCTCAGCAAAAGTGACTTGAACGCAGAATTTCTATCAGGTTATGTTAAAGGCACAACAAAAAAGTCGCAAAACCCTTGACATTTCCGTCTAAATTATATATAATAAAGTAGAGTATTGTGCCCGAATTCAGGGCTGAAACTGAAATGTGTCGCAAGGGAGCGTAAAAACGATGATTTTTCCCGAACAAATCAGAGAGGAAACACAGCGGCTGTGTTCTTCTGAGAATATAAACTCACTTGCGGCGGCCGCACAGCGCATTTCAGAGGTTTACCGCTCGGACAAGAAAAACCGCACTATCGGCGGCTGGCTTGACATACTGGTATATGCGGCGGCGAGAATGCCCGCAACATTCGGCGCAGTAAGCCGTGCAATCGAGCTGTCGCTCCCCTGCTTTACGGGTGAAATAAATTCCGTTGCCGACTACGGCGCAGGCACGGGCACGGGAATTATTGCGGCGGCATTGCTTACCGACGCCGAGGATTTATCCGCTTACGAGCAAGAGCCGAATATGATTAAGCTAGGCAAGCGTTTCTGCGAGATTACAGGGCTTTCGGTAAACTGGGAAACCTGTGACCTTACCAAGAAATTCCCTGAACGCAGAACAGACCTTTCACTGTGTTGTTACTGTCTGAACGAACTTTCCGACACGGCAAGGGAAAAATCCCTTGCGGCACTTGCGGAAAACTCCGACAGGCTGATTATCGTAGAGCCTGGCACACCCCACTCCTTCGCACAGATGAAGAAAACAAGAGCGTGGCTTATTTCTCACGGATTTTCGATAGCCGCTCCGTGTACGCACGAGGGTGAATGTGCTATTTCCGAGGGCGACTGGTGTCACTTCTCTGAGCGTGTTCAGCGGTCGGCACTGCATAAGCGGCTGAAGGGCGGCGACGCTCCCTACGAGGACGAGAAGTTTTGCTTTATCTCCGCACAGCGGACGAGCATAGCAAGCGAGAAAGCAAAATCACGCATAATTCGTAAGCCGATAATCCAATCGGGACGGATAACGCTCACCCTCTGCACTGAAAGCGGAATTGAAACACGCACTGTCACCAAAAGCAATCCGCATTTCAAATTCGCACGAAAAGCGGAAACAGGCGACAGCTTACCCGAATAAACCCAACGCAACAGGAGAGTTGATATGGAAATCATATTGCTTGAATATCCCGAAAGCACCACGTTTTCAGGGATTGAAAAGTATCTGGAATATCTCACCGCACCACGCAGAAACGGCGTTCTCAAGAAGAAAACCGAAAGCGGAAGAATAAACACACTGCTGTCAAGGCTTCTGCTGTTGTGGGAGCTTGAACAGCGCACAGGCATAAAGCAAAGCGAAATAGAGTTCACAAGGGGCACTCACGGAAAGCCGTATCTCAAGGGCGGCGACCTGCAGTTTTCGCTGTCGCACACGGCAAACGCAATCTGCGTTGCGTTTTCGGACAAGGGCGAAATCGGAATTGACATAGAGCGCAAAAACCGCCGCGTCCGTCCCGAACTTTACAAAAACGTGCTGTGCGAACAGGAGCTTGCGGCTGTGAGCGACATTCCATTCACACGTTTCTGGGTGCAGAAAGAGGCGTTTCTCAAACGCTTAGGGCTTGGCATCACACAGGATTTGCGTGGAGTAAACTCCTTTACTCTGCCGAACACCGCCGCAGTTGAAACCGGCGGATACTATATCGGAATTTCAGCGAACGAGCCTCCCGTAACGGAGGTTACAACGCTTACATTACCCGAATTACTCGGAAGATACAGAAACTAAAAGATAAGGAACAGGAGATAAAATGCAGTTAGTAGCTATCGTAGGACGCCCTAACGTGGGCAAGTCCACACTTTTCAATAAGCTGGTAGGAAAGCGTCTTTCTATTGTAGACGACACCCCAGGAGTTACAAGGGACAGAATTTACAGCCGCTGTGAGTGGCTTGACAGAGAATTTATGCTTATCGACACAGGCGGTATCGAGCCGAAAACTGACGATATAATTCTCGCACAGATGAGAGAACAGGCTATGCTTGCAATTGAAAGTGCAGACTGTATCATATTCGTGACTGACATCACCGCAGGCGTTACCGCTGACGACGCTGACGTTGCTCAGATGCTCACACGCAGCGGAAAGCCCGTTGTGCTTGCCGTAAACAAGGACGACGGCATCGGCGAGCCGCCGCCCGAATTCTATGAGTTCTACAATCTCGGACTGGGCGAGCCTATTTCCGTGTCGGCAGTTCACGGACACGGCACAGGCGATTTGCTGGAGGCAGTGTTCGCAAACCTTCCTCCCGAAGAGCCTGAGGAATACGAGGAGGACGCTATCAAGGTTGCCGTTATCGGAAAGCCTAACGTGGGCAAATCCTCGCTTGTAAACCACATAACAGGCACAGATCGTTCCATCGTGTCGGACATTGCGGGTACTACCCGTGACGCTATCGACAGCGAGGTCGTACGTGGCGAGGATAAGTTTATCTTCATCGACACCGCCGGTATGCGCCGCAAGGCAAAGGTAAAGGAAAATATCGAGCATTTCAGTGTTCTGCGTGCGCTTATGGCGGTAGACCGTGCAGACGTGTGCGTGGTGATGATCGACGCAACCGTCGGCTTTACCGAGCAGGACAGCAAGGTTGCGGGATACGCCCACGAAAAGGGCAAGGCTTGCGTAATCGCTGTAAACAAGTGGGACGCAGTTCCTGAAAAGACGGATAAGACCCTCGCAGACTTCACCAAAAAGCTGGAGATAGACTTCTCGTTTATGAGCTACGCTCCGTTTGTGTTCATCTCTGCGAAAACGGGTCAGCGTGTTGACAAGCTGTTTGAGCTTATCAAGGCTGTAAACGAACAGCACTCACGCAGAATTTCCACAGGTGTGCTCAACGATATGCTCAACTACGCAACCAGCCGTGTTCAGCCGCCGTCTGACAAGGGCAAGCGACTGAAGATTTACTATATGACGCAGGCTTCCACAAATCCCCCGAATTTTGTTATCTTCTGCAATTCAAAGGATTTGTTCCACTACTCTTACCAGCGTTACCTTGAAAACCAGATCCGTGAAACCTTCGGACTGGATATGACGCCGATTAAGCTTTCTATCAGGGAGCGTGGCGAGTAAATGAAAAACTGCGATAAAATCATCACCGCCTGCAGAATATATCAGCTTAAAGCAAGGGCTTTGCCGATTATCATTTCGGCGGTGTGTATAATGCTTTTCCTGTCGCTCGGGCTTAATGCAGACGCAATTTTCGGCGAAGAACTGACCCTTACCGTTCCGCTTATAGTGCTTGCGGCAATTGCTCTGGTTGTTCTTCTGCGTGAGCTGTGGATTACGCTGTGCTCAAGACCTGGCAGACTGCGTATTCATCTGGGCAACCTTTCATCTGAGGAAAGAGCAAGGATTTGCGAGGAGTTTGCGACAGCAGAGGCTAATCACGGACGTTATTTTCTCTCGGATTTTATGCTGTTCTTTCCGTTTGAACCTGGATTTATCCGCTATTCTATGATAGAATCCGTTGCGGTTTATCCCACAAGCGTAAGCATTACAGGCAAAGGACGGTTAATTTTCATCAGAACGGAAAAGAGCGAAAATCCCGACAGTCTGGCTGAAAAACTGCTTGAACGTATGCCCTACCGTCCCGAAACGGAGGACACCTCCGAGGACGAGGCTGTTGTCGAGTCTGAACTCACAACAGATGCCGCAGACAACGCAGATAACGCAGACAGCACAGACATCGAGCTTTCTGCAGAAAACGACACCTCAGGCGGTGACAGCGAATGAACAATATAGTAAAGCTCTATCGCAGTACCTACCGTGTACAGCTAATCACTGATTTCGTGATTACTGCATTGGGTGTGCTTGGTCTGTGGATGGTCGGAGCATTCGAGAAAAATTCGCTGTTCTATATAGTGATTGTCGCGCTCTGGATAACGACTACACTGGTTAACACAATCAGGTATATCGCAGAGCCGCTGAATTTCAAGCGCAAGGCGGCGGCAAACAAAGTGCTGAACAAAGCAATAAACAGCGAAAAGCCTGTTCAGTCGGGTCTGCACTTTTTCTATAAAAACGCCGCTGTGTTCTTTGACTTGTGGTCAATTCGCACGGTCGAGTACAAGGACATTGTATCTGCTGACATAAAATTCAAGCGGATTGCGCTTAAGCTGAACAACGGAAAAAAGCTGAAAATGCCGTATTACCCCAGTGAAAACCCCGCACTGATGTGCGCAATATTCCGTGCAGAAAACGAGAATATTGCAGTTTACACCGACGGCAGACTGATTTCTGATTCCATTGATAAAATGCAAAAGAAAAATAAATAAAACAAAAGCGAGGACGCAACTATGATTTGG
>JAZQBH010000093.1:0-6296 GCA_045545655.1 Oscillospiraceae bacterium | reverse complement strand
ATACATATTATGAGGCTTATCAACAATCACATTAAAGCCTTCGTCGTAGGAATAGTATTTCGCAAGGTAATCGTTCTGCGGGAACACAAATGCATACGTATCCGGACCATAGCCTGTAACAAGGCACTTGTCAAGCAAGGGAATTGTTCTCGACCAGATATATCCACGTGCAGAACCTATCTTTTCTTTGCCTTCAAATCCGATAGACTCTGCGTTTACGGCAGATACCTTCTGAGCGGTTCTCGGGTCAATCAGATGTATTTCGTTGTCGCCAAAGAGGTAAAACAGTAATGATGAATTACTCTTTCCGTAGAATTGTAAAAAGGCTATGTCATCATACTCAAGTTCATCGAAAGAACGGATAAATCCTATATTTATTCCGCCAAATTCATTTTCGGGGAATGACGCAATTTTGTTCTCGTTGAACTGAGGCTCGATTATGTTCTGGCCGATGTCGGTAAAGACATACTGCTTCTTGTCTGCGTCAAAACTCATTGTCAGTACGTTGGTTTGTGTGGTGAAGGAAACACTTCCGTTCTTGTTGTGAGTAATCTTACGCACAGGCAGGGTATCGAACAAATCCGTCTTTTCGGCAGGCGTTATAAGGCTTATTGCATCCGAAAACAGCGACGGAATTCGTGCGAACAGCTTATTTCCTGTCGCAAAGTTCGCACCAACCAACAAGATTGCCGCTGCCGCAATTACTGAAACGGTTTTTTTCCAGTGGCGTATAAGCACACGTCCGAATACTACTACTCCAATCAGTGCAGCAACCGCTACTGCAACCACACCACTTCTTGCCTCGCTTGTCAATAGCATAAACAATGTAATTACAGCAAAAATGCCTGCAATTATTTTATGTGAGATTTTCTTGAATGCCAAAGTAAGTACAACGAAAATGGGGAATATCATACCCGTAAAGCTGCCCATATAGTTGTAATGGAACAACGCACCATACATTTTCGACTTTTCTGTGGTTATCGAGGAATTGATAGTGAGGGTATCCGCATAATCCGGGTCGATTGCCAGAGCCTGAAACCACTCATAATTATAAAGATTATCACCGAAAAACTGAAAAAGACCAATTACAAAGTTCAGTCCTGTACATATCATTAACGCAAGAACAACAAAATAGAAATTCTGCGTCCGTTTGAAAGCATAAATTGTAAACAGGAATATTACAAAATAACACGCAAGTGTGAAAAAGCCTTCTGCACGATTGAAAACTCCATTGAACGCAATGTCGCTGTACTTTGAGTTAATCGCCGAGATAAGCGTCATCACAACATATACCAGTGACGCTCCTACATATACAAGACGCCTTTTTTCAGACTTCTTGAACAGATATATGCAACACAATAAAGACATCACAAGCATAACTATTGCAAAAAATGCCACAGCAGAGGCTTTGATCTGAGAGTAAATGTCTATATACTCATAAACACCCTCTACTTCGCTTTCAGAGCCTCCGAAAAGCATCAGCATCTTCTTCGAGTCTGAAAGAACCATAGTTGCCTGCATAAGAACAGGTACTATCGCAAGTGTTATCAACGATGGGATAAAAATTGCAAGTGCGGTAAAATCAATTTTTGATTTTTTGTTGTTCTCTTTCATTTTTTTGCTCCTGTTGTTCTGTTGGAATCTCATTTTTCGCTTTTTTACAATTCAGTTTTTCCTTGTTCACTATACGGAAAACAGTTTTAAAGAGAATTGCTATATCCAAAAAAATATTCCAGTTTTCGATATACTGGACGTCAAATTCAATTCTGCGCTTAATCGAGGTATCTCCGCGATAGCCGTTGATTTGCGCAAGACCTGTTATACCGGGTTTCACCTGATGCTTTATCATATACATCGGGACTTCATTCTTGAATATCTCAACATAAAATGGTATTTCAGGACGAGGCCCGACAAGGCTCATATCTCCCTTCAACACATTTATAAGCTGAGGCAGTTCATCTATGGAAAACTTACGGATAAACGCACCAAAACGGGTTTTCCGGGGGTCTGTGTCTGTGCTCCACGCAGTATCTGACTTGTCGTTATCCTTCATCGACTTGAGCTTAAACATAGTGAATATTTTTTTGTTGTAGCCCACACGCTTTTGTCGGAAAAAAACCTGTCCGCCCATTGTAATCTTAATCACAACAGCGCTTACAAGTATAACAGGAGCGGATAAAATCAGCATTATCAAGCTTCCGACTATATCCATCGCCCTCTTCATAAAGGCGTTTCCTATATTGTCAAGCGGGATTCTGCGGATATTCATTACAGGAATATTTCCGACCATATCAATTGCAGGGGTCGCAGACATATATTTGTATATAGCAGGGATAACTGAAATCCTCGTTCCCGATATCTCGCACGCCTCAACTACACGGGAAAGGTATGTCATTTCGTCGATATCAAGAGCACAGATTACCTCGTCGTAATTATCCTTGTCAAGAATATCGGAAATGTCGTCAAAATCGCCGAGACGTTTTGAGTCTATACTGTCCTCACAGGCTATGTACCCCGCACACTCAAACCCCAAATGCTTTTCTGAGTTTATATTTTCAAGAAAATCCGACGCCGTTTTGCCGCCGCCAATAATAAGAACGCTTTTCTTGTTGTAGCCTTTTTTCCGTAAATGCCGCAGTATGCTGCGGATAATTACTCTTTTTACTGCCACAAGTATAAGGTCAAGTACCAGAAAAATAGCCAGTGCCCAACGCGAAAAGTCAAATATCTTGATGACATACAGCATCGCAATAACCAGAAGACCGTCTATAAAGAACGCCTTTACCAGCTGGACAAGCTCTTTTCCATAGGTGCTTGTACGATAGGAATTATATAAGCCTGTACACCAGTAGGTAATCAGCTGAACAGGAACAAAAACACAGGAAAGCTTTATATAATCCAGCAACGGAAAATTCCGTTCAAGCTTGAAAAAACAGAACACAATCACATAAGCCAGCATTACAGACACAATTGCTATCAGTGCGTCTGTAATGACATTAAACCTGTTGAACAGCTTTTGGTTTTCCCTTATCATAATATCATATCCTTTCAATGGTTTGACAACCAACTGATTTCAGATAGTATTCTGTCAACTTTTTTGCTTCTGTAACAATATCGTATCCGCATACGCTTAAATCAGCAGGAGATTTGCCATCATTTTCTGCCGCAGCCAATGCCGCAGCCGCCCATACTTCGGCGGACGCATCAAGCGAGAGAAATTTCACCCTGCCGCCGATTTGTACTTCCTGGGTAATCTTATCGGAAAACAGACAGCTGACGCCGATTGCCTGCGCCTCCACACCTACAACGCATAAGCCCTCATAATTTGAAGGAAGAACAAAGCAATCCATTGCATTATAAAGCCTGTCGGTGTCACTTCGCTGCCCAAGAAGAAGCACCTTTTCACGGAGTCCTTTTTCGTCAATTTTCGCACTAATAAGTTCAAAATCCTCGCCTGTTCCTGCCATAAGCAGATAAGCCGAGGGATTTTTTTGATGAATTTCTGCAAAAATGTCAATCAGAAAACTCTGGTTTTTCTGCGGACAAAACCGTCCGATATGTCCGAAAACAAGTGCGTCAGGGGATATTCCAAGCTCGTTCCTCAACGACGCACGTTTGCTGTCATCGCTCTTGAAGAAATCTGCGTCGACAGCGTTATGTAATATCCGTACAGACTTTTCAGACGCGTTTTCGTCCTGAATTCCACACACTGGTGAATTTCCGAACATCCAGTGCGCAGCATACTCCGAGCAAGCGAAACGTACTGTTGCATTTCTTCCACAGAATGGTTTCAGAACAGCCTTTGCAAGATTACGCACAAGCTCTCTCTTTCCACCTGATGTGCTGTGATTATGTATAATCCTAACGGGAACTCCCGCCATTTTCGCAGCCTTGAGCGCAGGTCCCGAAAGTGTGCTGAGATGGCAGTGCACAAGTTTGTATCCGCCGTCTTTGAGCAGCTGCGCAAGTGTTTTTACATACCTTGAAATATGCTTCAGGCCACACAGACGATAAACCCGACCGCCCAGTGCTTCAATTTCCTTTTCGGGAATACGCTTTGAACTATCGAATACAAAAAAATCAAACTGAACTTTGTTGCGGTCAACATTGCGATAGTAATTCATTACGACCTGTTCAACTCCGCCGCCGTCCATATTTCCTAAAATCTGTGCTATTCTTACCGGCACAGATGAAATTATGTTTTCCTGCACACAAATCACCATTTATAAAATCTAAACAATACTGATATCCAAAGCCAGATCTGCAACAATCCGGAGAACTTCATACCCTTTGCTGTACAACAATAGTTCTGACGAAATTTCTCACTATAAAATTAAGGTAATACCGCACAGAGCCGTAAGGCGTGCTTTGTGCGGTGTTGCCTCAAATACTCTACGTTTGTACATTACACCATAACCGCAAGGTTGTGGTATAATAGTCCGACACGCACGAAACAAATCTCTGATTTGCAGATGTGCGAAGATGATCAGAAAAGGGTACAATAAGTATATTTTTCATTATACCACATAACAAAGGGATTTGTCAAGTTGTTACGATATAACAAACATATTACCAAAAGAGGAAAAAACGCCCTCAGATAGCTGTTGCCGTGGCCCTTTGCAGTGCTTGACAAATTGTCGAAATTATGATATAATTAACAGTGTATGTTTTTCTGTCTTATGATTTGTAGCAGAGGTTACATTACGCAGTTATACAAGGGCGTGATGTAAAAAAATGCTGAGTTAATGAGGTTAACATAATGGGAAGTCGGTTAATTTCTGTGGCAATGGGCGTTTTATACCTTAGTGAGGACATCTCAAACCTGAAGCGTTCGGTCGGGTCGATATTGAGCCAGACGTTTTCGGATTTCGAATTTCTGATTTGTGCTAAAAGGTTGTCTGAAAAAGCAGAGAATTATCTCAGATCCGTTGCACAACAGGATGACAGGATAGTTCTGATTGATGGTAGCAGTGCAAACCATTTAGGCGGACAACTTAATTTGTGTGTTGAAAGAGCAAAAGGCAAGTACATTGCCAGAATGGACGACGACGATTTTTCCCACCCCAGACGACTTGAAATACAACTTGAATTCTTGAAATCAAACCCTGATATAGCCTTTGTCGGCTGTGATGTAAGGTTGCTTCAGGAAGGAAGGGATGCAGGAAAAAGAGTTCTTCCGCGTCAGCCCGTTGTGAAAGATTTCCTTTTTGTCCAACCGTTTATTCATCCATCGCTTATGTTTCGCAAGGAGGCACTTGAAAGTATCAAGGGATATTCCGACGCCGAAAACACACGAGGCTGTGAGGATTATGACCTGCTTTTAAGACTTTACGAGAATGGCTGTTGCGGTGTAAATCTTGAAGAACCACTTCTGGACTACACGTTGCCGCCAACAGGAAAATCCAAGCGTGCAATGAGATTGAGAGTCAACGAAACCAAGACAAGATTCAGATTGTTCAAGCGGCTTGGCTTGATGCCAAAAGCTTTCCCCTATGCCATAAAACCCATTGCGGTCGGGCTGATACCCAATAGGGCGTTAGACAAGGTGAAGAAGAAATGTTATGAGAAAAGGAAATGAAATGACTAAAAAAGAAAAGCGCAGAATAAAACTTATCTATCTTGGTATTATAGTAATTTTCGCTTTGCTGTCTGTTTCAGTATATTTTATCGCAGGGGAGCAATTTTTGCTCAGAGAATCCAGGGGAAATATTGGAGCTTTGAAGTCTGAATCCGGCTGTACTGAGCTTTATGAAGGAGAAATTGTTGAGCAACATTTTTCTGCTGAAATACAAATGCTGGATGAGATATCAGTTCAGTTCGGCACATATCTTCGCACTTGTAACACCGGTAATATGTATATTGATCTGATAAATTATGAAACTAATGAAGTTTTAATCAGCGGCGTATATAATGTGGCGGAAATAGGCGAAGGAGAATTTATAAGCCTGAGAAGTGAAAAAGCATTGAATATGGTTTATGGCAAAGAACTTGTTATAAAGATTTACTCAGATTCATTGCCAGGTCAGGCTGTTTCTCCGCTGATGTCGTTTGCAGAACACAATACCGATAGTGACGGAGAAAACAAGGAATATACACTCTACATCAATAATGAAAAAGTTAACGGAACATTGTGCTTTACTGCCAGTGGTCGAGATGAAATCTGGACAGGCAAGCACTATATGATAATTATGCTCTGCCTTGGCGGAGTTATTTCAGTTTATCTGCTTATTTCATACATTCGCTTTTCGCGCGGAAAAAACAGTTTGATTCCTAAACTGATATATGCTTTAGATAAA
>JAZQBH010000092.1:0-2065 GCA_045545655.1 Oscillospiraceae bacterium | reverse complement strand
CGCTAAGATTGCGGTTTCGCTTACACGTTCGCTTGCAAATAAATACAACATCGACCCCGAGTTCTACAAGAACAAGGATATACACATTCACGCACCCGAGGGTGCTGTTCCGAAGGACGGCCCTTCGGCTGGTGTAACACTTACAACAGCGCTTGTTTCCGCTTTGTCGGGCACGCCTGTCCGCCGTGAGGTTGCTATGACTGGTGAAATCACTCTGCTTGGAAAGGTGCTTCCTATCGGTGGTCTTAAGGAAAAGACAATGGCGGCATACCGTGCAGGAATACAGACGGTGTGCATTCCCAAGGATAACGAACCCGACCTTGAAGAGATTGATGAAAAGGTAAAGGCAAATCTCAACTTCGTAATTGCAGAGGAGATTTCAACCGTGCTTGAAACAGCGCTTGTTGTTCCTAACTGCCATACCGAAACTGAGAAGAAATCAAGGCTGAAGGATAATGTTGTGTCACGCAAGCCGAAAACTAAAAAGCCTGTTCTTAATGCAAACTAAAAACAAAAGGCGGAGCATTCGCTCCGTCTTAGGCTGTAGAGAGAGTACCATCTGCGTTGTCACTCCGCACGGCAACAGGCACAAAGCCTAGTTGCTGTGCGGGTTCCTAGCATATGGCACTCTCTCGTTTGCCTAATGAGTTGTCAAGCAGAAAAGGAGAGTTTCTTTTGAATTACAATAATGCAAAGTTTTTTGCTTCTTATGGAAAATATGAACAGATTCCGCCGCCAGAGCGTACTGAAATTGCCTTTTCGGGACGTTCAAACGTCGGAAAATCCTCGCTTATAAATAAGATTTTCAATCGAAAAAGTCTTGCGAGGGTGTCTGCCGTTCCTGGAAAAACGGCTACAATCAACTTCTACGAGCTGGAAAACATCTACTGTGTTGACCTGCCCGGTTACGGCTACGCAAAGGTAGCGAAAAGCGACAAGGAACGCTGGAACTCGCTTATCGGCGGCTATCTTGCCGCTGACAGAGATTTAGCGCTTGTTTTCCAGTTGATTGATTTCCGTCATCCGCCTACCAAAGACGACCTTATGATGCTGAATTATTACATAGACAGCGAATTTCCGTTCGTTGTGGTACTCACCAAAGCGGACAAGCTGTCAAACAATCAGCGTAAGGCCCGCCTTGAAGCGTTCAGAACTGAAATTCCTTGCTTTGATGATATCACAGTAATTCAGTTTTCCGCTGAAACAGGCGAGGGTGTTGAAGAAATACGCTCGATTATCGATGAGCTTGCGGAGGAATAAAAATCTTGCAGTACATAAAAATTGGTGATGTAAGAATAGAGAAAACAGCCGCTCTTGCGCCTATGGCAAGCGTTGCTGATTATGCGTACAGAACAATGGCAAAGTTGTTCGGTGCGTCTTATGTTGTCGGGGAAATGGCGTCCTGTAAGGGATTGTTCTATTCCGATAAGAAAACCTCGCACCTGCTTACTGTAACGGAAAGCGAACGCCCTATGGCTGTTCAGCTGTTCGGTGCTGAACCTGAGTTTATGGCAAATGCCGTAAAGATTGCCGAGCAGTATAATCCTGATATAATAGATATAAATTCGGGCTGTCCTATGCCGAAGATAGTAAGCGGCGGTGCAGGCAGTGCGCTTATGAAAAAGCCTATGCTGTTTGCAGAGGTAGTACGTGCTGCGGCAGAATCAACGGATATTCCTGTTACTGTGAAAATCCGCAGTGGCTGGGATAGCAGCACTGTAAATGCGGTTGAGATTGCACAATTAGCCGAGGCTTATGGTGCGGCGGCAATTACTGTTCACGGAAGAACAAGAGAGCAGTTGTATACAGGCAAGGCTGATTGGGATATAATCCGAGAGGTTAAGAAAGCTGTGAACATTCCCGTTATAGGAAACGGTGATGTTCAGTCCGTTGAGGACTGCGTAAGAATGTACGAATACACAAACTGCGACCTTGTTATGATAGGCAGAGGAAGTTACGGCAGACCGTGGCTGTTTGCGCAGATTAAGGATTTCTTTGAGGGCAGAAACCCTCGTCCTGAGCCCGATTTAGACGAAAAAATTGATATTATGCGTGAGCATATCCG
>JAZQBH010000091.1:0-5354 GCA_045545655.1 Oscillospiraceae bacterium | reverse complement strand
CGTATCGCCATCCGTATGTATGACCTTGTTCACCCCGAATGCCTTAAAAAGCTGGTTAAGAACACAGGCGAGCTTAAAAACCTTATGATTGAAAAGGTATACGGCGGCAAGCCGTTCGACCTTGACGCTGTGTATGAGGAATACAAGGCTTACGGCGAAAAGCTTGCAAAATATATCACAGACGGTTCCGTTATGACCTTCAACGCATACAATGACGGCAAGGAGGTTCTTTTCGAGGGCGCACAGGCAACCCTGCTTGACATCGACTTCGGAACTTATCCCTTCGTTACGTCCTCTCACCCGATTGCAGGCGGCGCTTGCGTGGGCACAGGCGTAGGTCCGAAGCTCCTTGACGAGATTATCGGCGTCGGCAAGAGCTATACTACACGTGTAGGCAACGGCCCGTTCCCGACAGAGCTTGACAACGAGCTTGGCGAAACAATCCGCAACAAGGGCGGCGAGTTCGGCGCAACCACAGGCAGACCCCGCAGAACAGGCTGGTTTGACGCTGTTATTATGCGCCACGCAGTACGTGTAAACGGTCTTACTGCTCTTGCAATCAACAAGTTTGACACACTCAGCGACCTTGGAAACCTTAAGGTATGCGTTGCTTACAAGCGTTCCGACGGCACTATCCTCAACGATTTCCCTGTAACTCTTGACGAGCTTGCAGACTGCACACCCGTTTACGAGGAAATCGAGGGCTACGAGGGCGACATCTCAGGCTGCAGAAAGTTTGAGGAGCTTCCCGAAAAGTGCCAGAAGTATGTAAAGCGTCTTGAAGAGCTTTGCGGCTGTCCTATCACTATTCTTGGTGTGGGTGCTGGCAACGACCAGGTAATTTTCCGCTGATGAAGTTTCTCTTTATAGGCGATGTTGTGGGTAGCTGCGGAGTTGAGGCTCTCACGGAGTATCTTCCGAAGCTGAAGCACGATTATTCCGCTGATGTGGTTATCGTAAACGGCGAGAACAGCGCAGAGGGCAACGGCATTACAATCCGCTCTATGCGTGCTATCTTCAACGCCGGCGCAGACGTAATCACAACAGGAAACCACGCTTTTCACCGCCCCGATATTTCAGAGGAGTTCACACACAACGAGCGGATAATCCGCCCCGCAAACTACGGCGAGGATTTGCCTGGCAGCGGCGTGTGCGAGCTTGATTTCGGCAATTGCCGTGCGGCAGTTGTAAATCTTTCGGGCACGGCATATATGCCGCCGTGCGATAATCCGTTCAAGTGTGCGGAAAGTCTGCTGGGCGGAATAAACGCTAATATGATTATCGTTGATTTCCACGCAGAGGCAACCGCTGAAAAACGTGCGATGGGCTTTTTCCTGTCGGGACGTGTTTCGGCAGTGCTTGGCACCCACACGCACGTTCAGACCGCAGACGAGCAGATTATAGACGGCACGGGATATATCACCGACGTTGGAATGACAGGTGCGGTAAATTCAATTATCGGCGTGAAAAAAGAAGTTGCAATAGACAGGTTTTCCTCTTACATCTATCGCAAGAACGAGTTCGCACAGGGCGAGGCTGAGATATGCGGCGTGTTCCTCGAGCTTGAAAACAAAAGCGGAAAATGTCTGAAAATAGAAAGAATAAAACAAATCTGCAAATAATTCTGAAAAAAATGGAATCTGACCATACCCTTCGGCAAGCATTTTAAATGAAACACGGCACAAAGACGATAAACCCTTCTGAATAGCGGTATACGGCTTTTACTGGATAATACCGACAGGTGCGGTGCAGTTTCCGAAATATATAAAAAGCCTTATGAAAGGATATTAGTAAAATGGAAGTTGTAAAGGTATCGGCACACTCTGTGCCAAAGTCAGTTGCAGGTGCAATTGCGGCGGTTATCCGTGAAAACGGCGAGGTTGAGGTTCAGGCAGTAGGCGCTGGTGCGGCTAATCAGGCGGTTAAGTCTATTGCAATCGCAAGAAGCTATATGGCGCTTGTGGGCGTAGACCTTATCTGTATCCCTGCTTTTGCAACCGTTGTAATCGACGGTGAAGAGCGCACAGCTATGAAGTTTATCGTAGAGCCGAGATAGTCTGAAATATGAGGAAAATCCTCCTTATAACCACTGGCGGCACCATTGCGTGCGGCGATACAAGCGTTGGGAGAACTCCCGTAAGCACGGCAGATACTCTGCTTGGCAGACTGGATAAGCTGCCCGACAGCTGCGAAATTTCGGCGTTGTCGCCCTTTTCGCTTGACAGCACAGATATGTCCCCCGAAAACTGGGTGACGGTAGCAGGGATTATCCGTGAGAATTACGACCGCTTTGACGGCTTTGTGATAACCCACGGCACGGATACCCTCGGTTATGGTGCGGCGGCGTTGTCCTGTCTTATTCAGAACAGCCCGAAGCCCATAGTCCTTACAGGGAGCATGCGCCCTATGGAGGCTGAACACACCGACGCAAAGGCGAATTTGTCGAATGCACTGCTGTTTGCGTGTGACGAGCGTTCGCACGGAGTTGCGGTTGTGTTTGGGGTATGGGCGTTTGACGGCAGACGGGTTTCCAAAATCCACACTACCGCATTGAATGCTTTTGAAAGCGTGAACTATCCGCCGATTGCGTACTTTGATATACGTGGAATGACGTTCAGCGAGCCTGTCAGAAAGCCAGACAGCGAATGTGGGGTGCAGTTCTTCGATACGCTTGACAAAAGCGTTGAGGCGGTGTACCTTATCCCAGGTGTTGTTCCGCATAAGGCGGCAGACAGCACAAGGGCGGTTGTCGTACTGGGGTTCGGCACAGGCGGCATTCCGAGCGGCTGTGCGGAGTGGTTTGAGGAACTGATTTCCCGAAGGATATATGTGATAATGTCAACGCAGGTTCTGCGTGGCGGAAGTAATCTGTCGCTGTACGAGGTTGGCAGTCGTCTGCTTTGCCGTCCGTTTGTGCTGGACGCTGGCAAGATGACGGCGGAGTATGCCGTAATGCGTGCAATGTGGGCATTGGGCGAAACTGAACATGGCGATTTTGAGGGCTTCAGAAAACTGTTTCTCGCACAATAACTTGAATTAAAGTATCACGGGGCTGTAACAATGGCGACAGCCCCTTTTGAACAGGAGATGCGACTATGGAAAGTATTTCAGTTGAACGTCTTAACAGTGCGGCTCAGAACCCGAACGTAATCATTTCCGAAAGCGAGGAAAGATATGCGGGTGAAATTGAAAGAGTGGCACAGCAGGTATACAGCACACGTGCAGAACGTCCTATTGTGCTGATTTCAGGCCCGTCTGGCTCGGGAAAGACCACAACCGCAGTCCGTATTGCACATCTGCTTGTTGATATGGGCTGTACAGCGCACGTTATCAGTATGGATAACTATTTCCTTCCTGCGGCTATGAACGAGGCGGCAAGGGATAAGGACGGCAAGATTGACTACGAAAGCCCTATGCGCCTTGATATCGACCTTTTCAAGGAGCATCTTGAAAAGCTGTCACGGTGCGAGGAGATTGACATTCCCGGGTTCGATTTTGCAAGACAGGAGCGCATCGAGGGAATGCCCCTTAAAATCGAAAAGGGCGACGTGGTTATCCTTGAGGGAATACACGCGCTTAATCCCTTGGTAACAGGCGACAGCGACGACTACACCTCAAGAGTGTACGTAAGCGTAAGAACAAGAATTGCCGACGGCGAAAAGCTGTTGCACCCGTCGAAAATCCGCCTTATGCGCAGAATTATCCGTGACAAGCTGTACAGAGGAAGAGCGGTTGCGGAAACAATGGAGTTCTTCAAGTCCGTTGAGCGTGGTGAAAATCTGTACATAATGCCGTTCAAGCATCGTGCGAATTTCGATATTGATACGTTTATCGGCTACGAGCCGCTGGTATATCGTGATATTCTTCTGCCCGAGCTTGCAGAGGCGGCGGAAACCTACGCTGATTATGCCGACTATGCGGATATGGAGGAGTTTATGAAGATACTCTCGTCGCTTGATAAAAAGCTTGTTCCCGAAAACTCGCTGGTCCGTGAATTTGTAGGCGAATAATTAACTGCCCTCAACGGCTGCAAGGCTTGTTGGGGGCTTGTATGTATAACAGGAGGATTTCAGGTGATTTATACTGTAACTTTTAACCCTGCCATTGATTACGTAGTCCATACCGATACTATGCAAATCGGGACTGTCAACCGCTCGGAACGTGAGGAGATGTACTTCGGCGGCAAGGGAATAAACGTGTCGGTTGTGCTGAATGAACTCGGGGTGAAATCACGGGCGCTGGGGTTTGTGGCTGGATTTACGGGCGAGGCAATTGAAAAGGGTCTTGCCGCAATGGGGATTGACACGGACTTCGTAAGGCTTTCAGGCGGCAATTCACGGATAAACGTGAAGATTAAGTCGGACAAGGAAACCGAACTTAACGGACGTGGCCCCGACATCAGCGAGAGCGCAGTAAACGAGCTTTACCGCAAGCTTGACGCACTCTCGGACGGCGACACGCTTGTGCTTGCTGGCAGTGTTCCGCCGTCAATGCCCTCTGATATCTACCGCAGAATACTCGGTCGGCTCTCCGACAGGAAAATCAGAGCGGTTGTGGACGCCTCTAAGGACTTGTTGTTAAATGTCCTTGAATACAAGCCGTTTCTTGTAAAGCCGAACAATCACGAGCTTGGCGAGATGTTCGGGGTAACCCTTGACACCGAGCAAAGCATAGAGCAGTACGCACGCAGACTTCAGCAGATGGGTGCTGTGAACGTGCTTGTGTCAATGGCTGGCGACGGTGCAATGCTGATTGACGAGTTCGGGGAAAAGCACCTCATAGGTGTATGCAAGGGCGAAGTGAAGAACTCTGTTGGTGCTGGCGACTCAATGGTAGCAGGATTTCTCGCTGGCATTGCCGAGGGTGACTACGATTACGCTCTGCGGCTTGGAACTGCCGCTGGCGGCGCAACCGCATTTTCAGACGGACTTGCCACAAAGGAAAATATCCAGAAGTTGCTTGAATTGATTTGAGAAAAAATTCCCTCTGCAATGCAGATAGTTATAAAGAAGTATAACCCGTGAAGAATTTCTTCACGGGTTATTTTAAAAACTCACAGATAAATTGGAATTTAACTTTCAGTGTATCAAACTCCGATCTGAAAAGCAACCGAGGAGAGGAAATCTCCCTTTTACCTTTTGGACTGATTTGGGATATAAAAAACTTGCTTCCCTCAAAGTGTCGGGGGGAAGTATGCTCACAGTCCACAAATGTTCGATAAATTGGAATTCACCTTTCAGTATCTATCAACACCGCTCTGCACGGTGAACCATCTGCACCCGCCAAATTCAGCGGAGCAGCATTTAAGAAATAGATACCCTCGGACACCTCTGCCAAACGAATCCCCTCAAGCA
>JAZQBH010000090.1:0-3258 GCA_045545655.1 Oscillospiraceae bacterium | reverse complement strand
GCCTCCGACTTGGTATGATGATGCTGCCGCCTGCAATGATATCAATGCCGTTCAAGATATTGGTATTCGTGCTTGCTGACGGGTGGAATTTGCTGATAGACGCACTTGTGGCAAGTTACAATTTGTAGCTGTGCTTGGTTTAAATTAAGGAGTAGGTATGACGCAGGATGTTGTAATGGAAATAATGCAGCGTGTTATGATGCTTGCATTCAAATTGGCGTTGCCGGTTCTTCTTGTGGCTATGATTGTTGGTCTGGTGATTGCGATACTTCAGGCGGCAACACAGGTTCACGAGCAGACGCTCAGCTTTGCGCCTAAGGCTGTGGCAATTGGTCTTGTGTTGTTCTTCCTTGCTCCGTGGATGACGAATGAAATTCTTGATTTTATGAACTTCATTTTTGAACAAATGGCAGCAACTCCGATTACATAGGGGATTTAACCGTGTCTGAAATCTGGACGATAATTCAAACGAACTTCATTGTTCTGATAATGGTGCTTGCAAGAGTAACGGGTATTTTTTCATTCAACCCTATCTTATCAAGACGGGGAGTACCCAACACTATCAAAGCTGGCGCTTCGTTTGTGTTAGCTATTGTAATGACAACAGCAGGAGATTACAGCTATTATCAGATGCCGTCAGGCTTACTGCCGTTTGTTTTTGATTTTGCAAAAGAGTTGCTTATCGGTGCTATACTCGGCTTTTTCACCAACCTGATTTTACAGGTTTTTAATCTGGCAGGTGAAACGGTGGATATGCAGATTGGTCTGTCGATGGGTAGAGCGTATGACCCTACATTCGGTAATGCGGGTCTTACTACACAGTTCTACAGCTATTGGTTTATCCTGTATTTCTTTGCTGTGGGCGCTCACGAGAGTTATATAAAGCTGTTTGCCGCTTCGTATGACAGCATTCCGATAGGGTATGACAGCTTCAATATGAATATTCTGTATGTTATCCCAAGATATTTTCAGTCGGTTATGGAACTGGGTCTGAAGCTGTCTATGCCGATAATCATAACAGAATTGCTCACTGAGTTCTGCATAGGCGTGCTTATGAAGGCAGTGCCTACAATTCACGTGTTTGTGCTGAACATTCAGTTGAAGATGATAGTTGGCTTTGTTGTTCTTGCGGCAAGCTGCGGCGTTGTAGGCGAGTTTATTGAAATGCTGATGGGCGTGCTGTTTGAAAATCTTAATTCGTTGGTAGAAAACTTTACTAGTCCCATTGGATTTATTATGCTTTGTTAGGTAATTAGCGGTATTTCGGTTTAAGAGTTTGAGGTGTAAGTTATGGCTGGAGAAGAAAAAACCGAAAAAGCCACGTCGAAAAAGCGACAGGACGCACGTAAAGAGGGAAACGTTCTTCAATCAAAGGAAATAGGCATAGCAGCGTCAGTGCTCGGAATATTCGCATTTGTGCGGATTATGGCTGAGTTTATGATGAAGCATATACTGGGATTTTTCCAGAATTCCTTTGAGTTGGTTGGCACGTATGAGGTCAATACGGAAACCGTTATCCCATTGTTTATAGATGTTGTTACGGTCTTGGTTTGTGTGGTAGGTCCGATAATGGCTGTGGCGGTGGTGCTGGGCGTTATTCCCACAATTGCACAGACCAAAGGATTATTCACAATGAAGGCGGTAAGACCTAAATTCTCAAATCTCAATCCGCTGTCGGGAATAAAAAAGCTGTTTTCGATGCAGGCTGTGGTTGGTATTCTCAAGGGCCTGATTGAGGTTACTGTCATAGGCGTTATGGTCTATACAGAAATAAAAGACAGGCTTCCGCAGATTCTTGCAATGACAAAAGCAGGCATTATGCAGGGAATTGCATACACGGGGCTTGCAATATATGATGTTGTAATGATAATCTGCGTTCTGCTTGTGTTTGTGGCGGCTGGCGACTATCTGTTCCAGTGGTGGAGCTATGAGAAAAAGCTCAGAATGTCCAAGCAGGAAGTAAAAGAAGAATACAAGCAGACAGAAGGCGACCCTAAGATAAAGGGTAAAATCAAGCAAAAACAAAGAGAAATGGCACAACGCAGAATGATGCAGGACGTGCCCAGCGCAGACGTGGTTGTCCGTAACCCTACGCACTACGCAGTTGCCTTGAAATATGACCAGGACAAGAACAAAGCGCCTATGGTCGTTGCAAAGGGTAAGGATTTTCTTGCTCTGAGAATTGTTAAGATAGCTGAACAAAACGATGTGTATTGTATGGAAAATCCGCCGCTTGCAAGGGCGCTGTACGCTCAGGTGGACTTAGGTCGTGAAATTCCATACGAACTGTATGACGCTGTTGCAGAGGTGCTTACAGTTGTATATAAAGAGAAAAACAAAACTCTGCACGCATAAAAGAGAAAAAAAGAAAGGTGGTGAACAAATCCGATGGGTATGTTAAAGAAAATAATGAGTAACTCATTGGTGCTGTTCATTATCTTTGTGGTACTGGCAATCATTATCCCGTTGCCTTCGTGGCTGCTGGACTTTATGATTATGCTGAATATAGCATTGTCGCTGATTATTCTCGTAATGACAATGTTTATCAAGGAAGCACTGGAATTCTCAGTTTTTCCTACGGTGCTGCTTATTTCAACGGTTCTGCGACTAACGCTGAACATTTCAACGACAAGAGGTATCCTGTCTTCAGGCTACGCAGGCGAGGTTATCAAGGCATTCGGTAACTTCGTTATGGGCGGCGACGCAATTGTCGGCTTTCTGATATTCATAATCATAGTATTGGTTAACTTTATAGTTATCACAAAGGGTTCAGAGCGTGTATCTGAGGTTGCTGCACGTTTCACGCTCGACGCTATGCCCGGTAAGCAGATGGCGATTGACGCCGATTTGAACTCAGGTATTATCAATGAGGACGAGGCTAAGCGCAGACGTAACAACGTACAGCGTGAGGCTGACTTCTACGGCTCAATGGACGGTGCTACGAAGTTCGTTAAGGGCGACGCTATTATGTCGATTATCACAACGCTGGTAAACCTTATCGGCGGTGTTGTAATCGGTATGATACGCGACGGCGGCGACTTTATGTCCATCCTGAACTCGTATTCACTTGCAACCGTGGGTGATGGTCTGTGTTCTCAGATTCCTGCGTTGCTGATTTCTGTCGCAACAGGTATGATTGTAACCCGTGCGGCAAGCGACGACAGCCTTATGAATGACCTCAAGGCGCAGTTTACAGCACAGCCGTTTGTTCTGCTGATTGCTGGTATCGTTGTGCTGGTTATGATGCTTATACCAGGA
>JAZQBH010000089.1:0-6708 GCA_045545655.1 Oscillospiraceae bacterium | reverse complement strand
ATCCCTCAGACGGGGGTTCTTCGGTGCGGTGAAAATTTCTTCGGGAGTGCCCTCCTCCTGAATTTTTCCGTCGCACATAAACACCACTCTGCTTGCAACTTCCTTTGCAAAGCCCATTTCGTGGGTTACGACTATCATCGTCATACCATCGTCTGCAAGGCGTTTCATAAGCTCAAGCACCTCGCCGACCATTTCGGGGTCAAGTGCCGAGGTAGGCTCGTCGAACAGTATCACATCGGGGTTCATAGCAAGCGTGCGTGCAATGGCAATTCTCTGCTTCTGTCCGCCCGACAGCTGCGAGGGGTATGCGTCTGCCTTATCAGCAAGACCTACCATAGCCAACAATTCGTCTGCCCTTTTATCCGCCTGTGCCTGAGTCATCAGCTTGTGCTTTACAGGAGCTACGGTGATATTGCGGCGAATAGTAAGGTGCGGAAAGAGATTGAAGTGCTGAAACACCATTCCCATTTTCATACGCACAGCGTTAAGCTCCTTGCCCTTTGCACGGGTGATATCCTTACCCTCAAAGACTATACTGCCCTCTGTCGGCTCTTCAAGCAGATTAAGGCAACGGAGGAACGTACTCTTACCCGAGCCTGACGGGCCAATCACAACAACCTTTTCGCCCTTTTCTATATCCGCTGAAACACCGTCAAGAACGACCAGTTCGCCGAAGCTTTTCTTCAGATTACTTACGTTTATCATTAGACAATCTCCTTTCAAGACGGTTTACAAACGCTGTCATTCCCATTACAAGCACGAGGTAGATAAGCGCAACGGCAATAAGCGGCAGGAATGCCTCATACGTCTGCGAACGGATAGTATCGCCGCCCTTTGTAAGGTCGTTGAGTGCGATATATCCCGAAACGGAGGTTTCCTTAAGCAGCACGATAGCCTCGTTGCCGAGTGCAGGGAGAATGTTTCTCAGTGCCTGCGGAAGAATAATCGTAATCATAGTACGTGCGTAGCCGAAGCCGAGGGAATATCCCGCCTCGAACTGACCCTTGTCAATGGACATAATTCCCGAACGCACTATTTCCGCAACGTAAGCCGCAGAGTTCAGACCGAACGCAATAACGGCTACCAGAATCTTGCTGATATTAACCGAGCTGAACACTACAAAGTAGATAATCAGCAGCTGAACTACCATAGGCGTTCCACGCACTACGGTAAGGTAAATTCTGCAGAAGAAATCGGGTACTTTCAGCTTTCCTGTACGCTGATTTGTCGCACGGACAACCGCAATAACAAAGCCCAGCACAATACCGATTATAAGCGCAAGCACGGTGATGAGCAGTGTGTTTCCAAGACCTTTCAGCAGATACAGCCAGCGGCCCTTGTCAAGGAAAGTGCTTTTAAACTTATCCGCAAAGCTTTCAGATACCGCTGTGCCGTTCTTGTAGATGATAACCTGACTTGCCGAGGTGTAGCTGTCGCTGAAGTTGATGTTCTTCAGTCTGTCCTCGGTGACGGTCATACCCGACACGCCAACGTCAGCCTTACCCGAATTTACAGCGGCGATAATAGAATCGAATGCCATATCGTCGATTACAAGCTCCTTGCCGAGGATATCGCACACTGCACGCATCATATCCACGTCAAAGCCTGTGATAACGCCCTCTTCTTTAAGCTCATACGGCGGAAACTCTGCGTTTGTTGCCATAATCAGCTTGCCGTTGGGGTAGGTTGTGCCCTCGGGAGTTATGTAGGGGTGCTTGCCATACTCGTCGTCTACCAGCCAGTTCTGCTCAATCATTGCGAGAGTGCCGTTTTCACGGAGCGTTTTCAGAGCGTCGTTTATCTGATTGGTAAGCTCATCGTTGCCCTTGCGTATAGCGCACGCATAATGCTCTACTGCAAACGGCTCAGAGGCAATTGCAAGCTCTGCGTTTTTCTCTACAAAGTACTTTGCGGGTGCGGAGTCGATAAGAACAACGTCTACCTTGCCCTGCTTGAGCGCCTCGATAGCGTCTGCGCCCTTGTTGTACTTTTCAACAGTTGCACCCTCAACCTGTTCGGCAAATGTCATACCTGTCGTGCCCATCTGCACGCCGATAGTCTTTCCCGTAAGGTCGGTTGATACGCCACGGACTATGATAACCTGATTTGCCTTTGTGTAGCTGTCGGTGAAGCTTACGTTTTTAAGTCTGTCCTCGGTGACGGTCATTCCGGCAACGCCTACGTCAGCCTTACCCGAAGAAACAGCGGCAATGACGGAGTCGAAAGCCATATCATCGATTACAAGCTCCTTGCCGAGAATGTCGCATACGGCACGCATCATATCCACGTCAAAGCCGACGATTTCGCCGTTTTCAAGAAACTCATACGGTGCAAACTCGGCATTGGTTGCCATTACCAGTTTGCCGTTAGGGTATGCTGTTCCCTCGGGACTTGTGTAGGGGTGCTTGCCGTATTCGGCCTCTACAAGCCAGTTCTGCTCGATAAGCTCAAGAGTGCCGTTTTCACGCAGCTGCGAGAGGGCTGAGTTGATATCAGCAATCAGTGCGTCGTTGCCTTTTTTGACTGCACAGGCGTATTCCTCAACAGCAAAGGGGTCGTCAAGAATCATAATATCGGAATTCTTGCTTACATAGTATTTCGCAGGTGAATTGTCAATCAACACTGCGTCAATCTTGCCCTGCTTGAGTGCCTCAACTGCATCTGCACCCTTGTTGTACTTCTCAACTGTGCTGTCTTCAATCTTTTCAGCATAGGTCATACCTGTCGTGCCCATCTGTACGCCTATTTTCTTGCCGACAAGGTCTTCCACGCCGAACACGGTATTTACAGCCGTTTCAGCAGAACAGCCGCTCATCATACACACTATCAGCACAAGAGTAGATATAGCCGCTATTATTTTTTTCATAGTCGGGATTTCTCCTTTTTTATAAATTCAGGGACTACGGTATTATGCTATCGCAGTCCCCAGCTCATATCTGATTATTTGGGTTTCTTCATTGTAAGGGAAATTCTGTTGCGTTTCAGATCAACGTCAAGAACCCACACCTTTACCACTTCGCCGACCTTTACAGCCTCAAGCGGGTGCTTGATGAACTTCTCGCAAATCTGAGAGATGTGAACAAGTCCGTCCTCGTGAACGCCGATATCCACAAACGCACCGAAGTCTATAACATTACGGACAGTGCCCATAAGCTCCATACCAGGCTTAAGGTCTTTGATTTCCATAATGTCGCCGCTTCTCATAAGAGGAGGCGGCAGCTCGTCACGGGGGTCACGGCCCGGCTTTTCGAGTTCCTTTACGATATCTGTAAGGGTAGGAAGTCCTGTTCCTGACTCATCTGCAACCGCAGAAAGCTTTACAGATTTCAGCTTTTCACGGATAACATCAACGTTGCCGAGTTCTTCATTTGAGATACCCGACTTTTCCATCAGCAGCTTTGCCGCCTCGTAGGATTCGGGGTGAATGCCAGTGTTATCCAGCGGATTTTTACCGCCAGGCACACGCAGAAATCCCGCACACTGCTCGTAAGCCTTTGCGCCGAGCTTTTTCACCTTAAGCAGCTGCTTTCTGTCGGTAAACTCGCCGTTTTCCTCACGGTAAGCCACGATGTTCTTGGCAACCGCACTGTTGATGCCCGAAATATACGACAGAAGTGAGTAAGACGCTGTGTTGAGGTCAACTCCGACGGAGTTTACGCAGTCCTCAACAACGCCTTTAAGAGCGTCGTCCATACGTGCCTTGGGCATATCGTGCTGATACTGACCAACGCCGATTGCCTTGGGGTCGATTTTTACAAGCTCAGCGAGGGGGTCCTGAAGACGTCTTGCAATAGACACCGCCGAACGCAGAGAAACGTCATAATCGGGGAACTCCTCCGCCGCAAGCTTTGACGCAGAGTAAACTGACGCACCCGCCTCTGACACTACCATATACGAAACCTTTTCAGTGATTGTTTTCAGCAGTTCAGCTGTGAACTGCTCAGTTTCACGGGAGGCTGTGCCGTTGCCGATTGCAATAGTAGTAACGTGGTGCTGCTCTATCATACGCTTTACGGTCTTGCGAGCGTTTTCAGCCTCGTTCTTCGAGCGTGTGATGTAGATTATCGCAGTATCAAGCACCTTTCCTGTGCTGTCAACAACTGCGCACTTACAGCCGTGAGCGTATCCTGGGTCAAGTCCGAGTGTTACAGTGTTCTTTACGGGCGGCGCCATTATCAGCTGACGGAGATTGCTGGAGAACACCTTGATAGCGCCCTCAGCCGCATTTGCGGTAAGCTCTGCACGAACCTCACGCTCAATTGACGGGAACACCAGTCGCTTGAAGCTGTCCTCGCAAGCCGCACGGACAAGCTTTCCGCTTTCGCTTGCGTTCTTTGCAAGCTCACGTACGCACATACTCTCGCCCACGCCCTCAGGCAGTGCGATGGAAACCTTCAGTGCGCCTTCCTTCTCGCCTCTGTCAAGGGCAAGCACACGGTGACCTGCAATCTTCGATACAGGCTCGGCATATTCAAAATAGTTCTTGTAGACCTCGTCAGATTCCTCGGAAACAGCCGCAGAGGAAATAGTTCCCTTCTTGTAGACGGTTTCACGCAGTTTCTTGCGAAGCTCGGCGTTGTCCGACAAATCCTCGGCGATAATGTCCATTGCACCCTGAATAGCGTCGTCAACGGACTTAACACCCTTTTCTTCGTCAACGAACGCCTGCGCCTCGTTTTCGGGGACTGTATCGGGGTTCTGCTCAAGCAGAATTTCCGCAAGCGGTTCAAGTCCCCTTTCTCTTGCAACAGAGCCTCTTGTCTTACGCTTGGGCTTGAACGGACGGTAGATGTCCTCAACCTCAACCAGAGCTACCGCCTTTTCGATTGCCGCCGCAATTTCGTCGGTCATCTTGCCCTGCTCGGTAATGGAAGAAACAATTTCCTCCTTGCGCTTTTCAAGATTGCGAAGATAAGTAAGGCGGTCAAACAGCTCACGGAGGATAGTGTCATCAAGCGAGCCTGTCTGCTCTTTGCGGTATCTTGCGATAAACGGGATTGTCTTATCATCATCGATAAGGGCTACTGTGTTGTCAACCTGCTCACGGCGGAGGTTAAATTCCTTTGCAAGCGTTTCGTTAATATCCATTCGGTAAAAACCTTCCTTGTTATTTTATTGTGGTATGCTGTATGTACAGCGGAAAATCATCTGTCAGAACGCTTTATGTCCGACATAATATCGTCAATCACTGAGTTTGTGATACGCTTTTTACTGCGCACATCATCGTCATCACCGATTAAGTCCTCAACACGCTTTGACGCAAGTATCTGTGAACTGCGCTTTCCCGTTGTTTTGGGAGAACGCAGAATATCGTTTTCCGTATCTTCCGTTTTAGCACGTTTGGGAAGCTGTCTGCCTATCTGCGGAGCATTGTTGGGCTTGGGAATGCCCTTGCTGAGCGCCGACGAGGTTGTCTGCGTAAAGAATGCGTCACCCGAATCACGCTTCTGAATCTGCGGAATTTCAGCGGTATTGCCGTTAGTATCCGATTGCTCGGCATTTTTGATATATCTGCTTACTGCAATATTTTCGGGAGTAACCGCTGTGTTTTCAGAAGTTTTATCCGATGCTTCAGCTTTCATTGCCGCAGGGTTCGGCTTTGACCTGATGACAGGCGTATCCTTTTCGGAGGAATGCTTGTCCTCGGTGCGGTCGGTAAGCGGAATGATAGGTCTGTCGTTCTGTGCCTGTCTGCTTCCTGCATTTTTTCTGCCATAGGTGAAAAGCACAGAATCCCCCGTTGAACCCGACGAACCCTTTGTGCCGCCCCCTGAATACGAAGCCTTGCCCTCTCTGTTTACAGACAGACGTCTGTTTTCTGCCGCTCTCTGAAGATTGCCCTCAGCATAGTTCTTATACTGCGGCTCAACCTCGGGGTCAGGCAAACGTGACGCCGCCGTGCGGATAATGTCATACAGAATAAGCGCAATACACGGCAGCACCGCAACGCAGAACAGACCGAACGGTGTTTTGAGAAACAGAATAACCGCACCCACTGCCTTGCTGGAATAATCCGCACGGCCTATCAGACGTGATTCTGCAACCTCAGAAGAAAACTCGCCGTCTGATATTGTAAGGTAGTACTGTCCGTCTACAACATAAATGTTTTTTACGTAGCCAAGCGCACAATCGTTCGCCTCAGAACCCGTTGAGTAAAGCACAAGCTTTCCCTCGGACAGCTTGAACGCTGTGGTTTTCTGAACAAGAATCGCACTGCCCTTGGGGGCTTTGTCAAATCCTTCCTCCTGAACGACATAGATGTTTGCGCCAAACACATCAACCGTGTTTTTAGAGCCGAACGCCGCCGCACAAATCACCAGAAACACCGTAACCAGAAGCATAAGTGCGCACAGCACATAACCCATAATTCTCAAAATTTTTTTCGCAGAATTTATAAAAAACACCCCTTTTGCTCTTGACAAATTAAGAAAAAAAGTATATAATAAGTAAGTTAACAAATATTCTTTTTAATTATATCATATTCTGATTTATTTTTCAAGAGGTTTTCAATCTTTGAGTTAAAATTTGCTAGTGTAGCACAGTTGGTAGTGCAGCTCATTCGTAATGAGCAGGTCGCAGGTTCGAGTCCCGTCACTAGCTCCAAGTGCACCCCTTGCTAACGCAAGGGGTTAATCGAATAAAGAATAGTGAATAATGAATATCAAATAATGTAAAAGCAAGGGTGCATTTGTATTATTCGATATTCAT
>JAZQBH010000088.1:0-2220 GCA_045545655.1 Oscillospiraceae bacterium | reverse complement strand
TGTAAAAGCAATTCTCAATGAGTTTGACGGACTCAGAATGGTTGAAGTGCCAAAAAGCAGTATTTCGCTTATTCCTCAGCTGTTTCGTATGCTGAAGAATGTGCCTCTGCACTTTATTCTGACAATCGACGACCTCTCCTTTTCAGAGGACGACGACAGATTTGGAATTTTAAAGGCTGTGCTTGAAGGCTCGCTTTCGAGAAAACCCGAAAACATTCTGATTTACGCTACTACTAATCGTCGGAAGATTATCCGTGAAACTGCGGCTGACCGTGAAATTTCGGGTGCTGACGCAATTGACGAAAGTATGTCGTTGTCAGACAGATTTGGCTTGTTTATCACATTCACAAAGCCCGATAAAAAGGTGTTCCTTGATATTGTGAAATCCCTTGCCGAGGACGCAGGAATTACAATCCCCGAAGACGAACTGTTTATGTCAGCTGAGAGGTTTGCAACACGCAGGGGAGGACGTTCTCCGAGAATTGCACGTCAGTTTGTAGACTGGCTTGAGGGAAGAATTGCGCTTAATCTGGAGTATTGATATGAAGAAGTTAACTGGTTTTATGTGCTCTGCGTTGATATGCGCTCTGCTTTTCAGTGGCTGTGAAGGCGAGGAAAGTTCACTTCCGTCTGAAATAGTAGGCTCTGATGTGCCGCAGACAGAAGAGGTGCTTCCTTTTCCTGTTGTTGTCTGCGGAACGGAGCTTTCAAAGGCAGTGTCGAGGGTAGTAAGCCTTTCTCCGGCAACAACGGAGATTATCGCTGAGCTTGGTTTTTCGGATAAGCTTGTCGGGGTGAGCGATTATTGTGACTATCCTGAGGGGTTATCCGCAAAAAAGGTCGGCAGTTCTGAAAACCCCGACCTTGAAGCCATTATGCAGCTTATGCCCGATGTTGTTTTTACGCTTTCGCCGTTATCCGAACGTGAAACGTATATGCTCGGTCAGGCAAATATCGCAGTGCTTAATCTTGCCGCCCCGAAAAGCGTTGAAGATTATAAAGACCTGTATAGCGAAATATCAGCGGCTTTTTACGGCAAGGAAACCTTTGGTGAAAAAGGCGAACGCAGAACCGACAGAGCGGCTTATGACGCAGAAAAAGCCTTGAAAACCGCCGCACAAGACGTTAAACTCGGCACTTTTGTTTATGTCACTGAAAAGCTGACTATTGCTGGCACTTCAACATTTGAGGGCAGTGTAATAAGCCTTTCGGGTGAAAATCTCTGTACCGCTGAGGGTTATATTTCTTCTGGAAATTTTAACGGAAGTTCACCAGATTACATTATTGCTGACAGCGAGCTTACCTTAAATAAGCTGAAAACTGATAAGGTAATTAAGTCTATGATTGACAACGATGCAGATGTTATTTTTGTTAACTCAGATGTTTTTGAACGCCCGTCTGCGAGAACAGCAGAGGTGTTTGCTGAAATTAAAACTGTGCTAGGTGATAACTCTACATCGGCGTGATAACGTATCCGTTCTTTTTCCAGTAATCTATAACATCGCCAAGTATCTGAGTGTTTGCTTCGGATACAGCATGGAGTAGATACACAGCGCCGTTATGCGTTTTTGATGTGATTTTTGCGAAAGCCTCATCGGGGTCTGGCTGGTCGTCAGTTTTCCAGTCCTGATAGGCAAAACTCCAAAGAACAGTTGTGTAGCCAAGCTGTTTTGCACAGTTCAGAACCTGCTCGGAAAATTCGCCCATAGGCGGCCGCATAACGTACATATCATAGTTAAACTGCTGTTTAATATACTGGTGCAGACTGTCAAGCTCTTTGATTACTTCTTCGGCAGTGCATTCCGCAAGCGACGGGTGTGAGTAGGTGTGGTTTCCGACTGTGTGGCCCTCGTCAATCATACGTCTGATAAGGTCAGGGTTTCTCTGAGCGTAATCGTAGGTAACAAAGAAAACGGCTCTTGCGTTTTTATCTTTAAGGGTGTCCAGTATTTCTGATGTACAGCCGTTTTCATATCCTTCGTCGAACGTCAGCCATAAATTGCGGTGTTCTTCACTGCCTACAAAAAGTGCGTTGAAATCACCGTACTTTTCCTGTGCGGTTACAGCGTCAGTAGGTCGGGAGTATTCATCTGTTGACGGACCCAGTCCCCACGGTATTTTTGTGGTGCTGTATTCAGCGAAAGCAGTTGATTGCCCTGCTATATTAAAAAAAAGCCATATCGGTATTATAAATTTACATATCCTGAAGTCGGATCGTAG
>JAZQBH010000087.1:0-2190 GCA_045545655.1 Oscillospiraceae bacterium | reverse complement strand
CACAGCGGATTTCCGTCCGATTCAACCTCCCAGCCACGATAGATGAATGTGTGCTTTGCCTGTGCCGCCTGAATGGAGTTGAACATAACCGACAGCGTGCCCGAAGTAGGATTTTTCATTCCCACGGGACATTCAATGCCGCTTGCAACAAGTCTGTGGTGCTGGTCTTCAACAGAACGTGCGCCTATTGCAACATAGGAAAGCAGGTCGTTAAGGTAGCGGTAGTTTTCTGGATACAGCATTTCATCAGCAGTGGTGAAGTGTGTTTCCTCGATAACACGTGTGTGCAGCTTTCTGATTTTGATAATGCCCTCAAGCATATCCTCTTCCTTGGTAGGGTCGGGCTGGTGAATCATACCCTTATAGCCCGTACCGTTTGTACGGGGCTTTCCTGTATACACTCTGGGAATAATCAGAATTTTATCCTTAACCTGCTCCTGCACTCTTGCAAGACGGTAGATGTAGTCCATAACCGACTCTTCGTTATCGGCAGAACACGGACCAATAATAAGAATAAACTTATCCGACTTGCCAGTGAAGATATCTGCAATCTCACGGTCACGCTGAGCCTTTATCTGTGTGATTTCCTCTGAAAGAGGGTGCATTTTCTTTATTTCCTGCGGAATGGGCAGTTTTCTCTTGAAATTCATTGCCATAGCGGTATTCGCTCCTTAACTAATGCTTTATATCTGTTTTGCATACCAATCAACAATATACTCTATAATTTTACCATATTCAAGCTGATATTTCAAGGGGTTTTTGAAAATAATTGAAAAACGGCTCTTTTTACAGAGCCGTTTGGATTTATTCGCTGATTACAAATGCACACGGCAGTTTCCACGAGGACTGGCTGTAGTAGAACGTAACGCTGTTCTGCAGATATTCGCCGTTGTAGTACATACAAGTCGAGCTGCCGCCGTCAAGGTTAGCGGCATTCACCGCACCATACCTTGACATTATCTCGATAAGGTCTGCTGCAGATGCGCCTGCGTGACCGTTAGAGCCTCGTCCGTCAGTTACCAGCAGCAGTAAAGCGCCGTCTGCACGCTGACCTATAGCTGTTCTGGGGTTAAGTCCGCTGCCCTTACCGCTGATTTCACGCTGTTTGCCGTTTATTATCAGCTGAACAAAGTGATTGTTGTCAACAGTGGTTGCCTCCTGAAAGCACACAGCGTCACGGATCTGCTTTTCCTTTATCATTTTTTCGCATTCGGCGGCGGTCATTCCGTTGATGTCGATTATCTGCAGAATATTGCTTTCGGTAAGTCCGATAAGCACCAGTCCGCCTTGCTCGTGTGGACGGTTTCGCACAATCTCACCGTTCGATACTGCCACTCCGTAGGGGTGACCGCCCGAATTGTTCGTGGAGTTATACAAGCCGCCGTTTATTGCTCCGATAGCGCCTGTTTTATCCACGAATTGTTTCAGTGTAATACCTTCTTCGGGCCACGTGTCGTTTCCGTAGGTGATGGTTTCAAGACTTAAGCGTGATGGGTCGTGGACTATCATCATAGTTGCCTTATATGTAAGCCCTGGGATTACCTCAACCTCAATAAGGTCTGAGTTGTCGGCTTTTTCAGCGTCTGAGCCTGTCTGCGTGGAGGGGTTCGTCGAAATAAGTCCCTCGTTTACTGTGCTGTCGGTAAGCTGTTTCATAGAGTTTGCGTTTACCACTTCCGCTATTTCCTCATCGGACAGACACAGCGAGGCGAGGAATTTCAGCTGACCTGTTTCCAGCACAGTTGTTACAAACGTACTGCGTGAAAAATCCGACGCTCTGCAGAAAATCTGCAGCATAATGTAAACGGTAATAACAAGTATTACAATAAATGTCAGAACAAATGCAAGTATCTTTGCTATTAAAGCAGGTGCTTTGTTTTTGGATTTTGTTTCGGTGTTCATTTCTGCTCCTTGAATTAAGATTGTACGTCGTGCATTACGGCAATTTTCCAGCTTGGGTCGTCCTTGCCGTTGTCGGGGGTGTCGTCAACATAAACGAAATAAAGAATACTGTTGAATACGTCGGTGCGTTTGCCGACATATTTTCCGTCGTAGAACAACGTCATATTCTTTTTGAAGTAAACCTCGCACGAAAAGCAGTTTTCATTATACTGCATAAAGTTTGAAATGCGCTCTTCTGAAAAGCTGTCGATTGTGTGAACGCTTGTGAACGTTATATCAACGCCTGTT
>JAZQBH010000086.1:0-1568 GCA_045545655.1 Oscillospiraceae bacterium | reverse complement strand
TTAAGATCAGCCTGCAAATTCTCAGTCTGCAAATTAACCTCAAATTGTGCAGGAATTTCTTTTCCTGTTGATTTATCTGTTTCTTTAACATCGGAATTTATAACAAGACACACTACTCCGTTCTTTCTTATACCTCTGTTTATTTCAGACAGCTTGCTTAAAAATGATTGTTCTGAGTCAATATGCTCCAGTGCGGAAACTGCTAAAACCAAATCATATTTATTTTCTACGACAAGGTAGTTTTCAATAGTCTCAACTATTCCATTAATACTTGAAACAACACCCAGTTCTTCTGCATTTTCATAAAGCTTTTCAATAGCTAAATCCAATATATCCACGCAGTCAATTTTACACTGAATATTTTTGAAACTCTGAGCAGCAGCAATACAGTTTCTACCTACACCGCAGCCCAGATCCAGAACATTCAATTCAGAATAATCATTAAAAAGAGGAATAATATCAAGTACTGTTTTTATAGGCTTTCTGAGCCAGCTGCCCTCTTTATACAACTCACTGTTTGAATACATTTCGATATGAGATTGCTTTTCGCTTTCCCTTATTTGCTTTAATCGGTTTTCATAATTCATAAATCTGTTTCTCCCTTTATTTCATATACTGATTATACTCCCAAAGTGAAAGAAAATCAAGCATAATGCAAAGAAATATATATAACAAGCTCAATGCTGACAATAATAAGAACGGTTTTTCTGTTCGTACCGCTGGCGTATCTGTTCTCACGCTTCGGACTTCAGTATTTCTGGCTTACTTATCCTGTAACAGACGGAATAGTATCCATAATAGGCTTTTTTTGAGCAGACATTTTTTCAGAAATCTGTATCCAAAGGTTTAAATCAATGGTAATTCACAAAAGTTTTACTCGGGATAAAGTATATTTCTTCCTGTGTCGTGAACAATATTACAAAAAGGCAGTGCCTTTTGACAGTTCCGCCGCACGTTAGACAAGTGTTATACATTGCTTGTGCGGCGGTTTCAAAACTGATTTATGTCACCAGCATTAAAGGAGGCTGAATTTATGTTCAAACACGAAAAAATGCTTTTTCATCCCGTAGAAATCGAAAAACCAAATCCCCAGTACGCCGCTTTGTTACAGGAACAGCTTGGCGGTGCAAACGGTGAACTGAAAGCCGCTATGCAGTATATGGCGCAGAGCTTTCGCATCAAGGACCCCGAAATAAAGGATTTATTCCTTGACATTGCCGCTGAGGAGCTGGGTCATATGGAGATGATTGCACAGACCATAAACCTGCTGAACGGACACTATGTTGACGCTGAAAAAACACCCGCTGGCGAAATCCAGACACACGTGCTGACAGGCTTAAGTCCTGCTCTTGTAAACGCCTCGGGATATTCCTGGACGGGAGATTATGTCACTGTCACAGGCGACCTTTGTGCCGATTTACTGTCAAATATTGCATCCGAACAGAGAGCGAAGGTTGTGTATGAATACCTCTACCGTCAGATTGAGGACAAGAAGGTGCGTGAAACCATTGATTTTCTGCTGAACCGTGAGGAAGCACACAACGCTATGTTCCGCGAGGCATTCAATA
>JAZQBH010000085.1:0-13006 GCA_045545655.1 Oscillospiraceae bacterium | reverse complement strand
CAAGCAGCATAAAGTCAAAGCGTATTCCCGAACGGATAAACACCTTTTTTACATTCCTGATTGAACGGAGTCGTGTTAAAAGGTTGATATAGTCAGTGTGGTCAGAATTTATATTCTTGCAAGGCGTAGGAGCAAGGCACTTCTTGCCCTTACAAAGGCCGTGTTCCTCCTGTTTATCGCAGGATGGGTGACGGAAATTCGCAGTAGGGCCGCCTACATCGTGAATATATCCCTTGAAATTAGGCTTTTCGGACAGCATTATCGCTTCATTATAAACTGAATCCTCGCTTCTTGTCTGAACCTTTCGTCCCTGATGCAGAGCAATAGAACAAAAGTTGCAGAAGCCAAAGCAACCACGATTGTGAGTTATCGAAAATTCTATCTCCTGTATTGCTGGCACTCCGCCGTCCTTTTCATACATCGGGTGATATGCCCTCATATACGGAAGCTCGTAGGTGTAGTCAAATTCAGACTGAGTAACGGGTCGCTGAGGAGGATTCTGCACGAGCATCATATTGCCGTGTCGCTGAATTACTGTTCTTCCGTAAACGTCGTCCTGTTCGTCATACTGCTTGCGGCAGGCTTTAGCATAAGCCTTCTTGTTTTCACGCACTATTTCAAAGCTGTCGCACTGCACGGCATTATAGGGAGTGTTTTCAGGCTTTGTAAGATAGCATATTCCACGAAGGTCGTGCATATCAGCCAATTTCTGTCCCTGCTTGAAACGGTTGAGCATCTCCGACAGAGTTACCTCGCCCATTCCATACATCAAGAAATCCGCACCGCTGTCCACGAGGATAGACGGCATTACGCTGTCGCTCCAGTAATCATAGTGCGCAAAGCGGCGGAGCGAAGCCTCCAATCCGCCTATTTCGATTTCAGTATCGGGGAACAGTCGCTTGAGTGCCTTGCAGTAAGTAATAACCGCTCTGTCGGGACGTTTACCGCCTTTTCCACCTGCGGAATATGCGTCATCATAACGTTTCTTCAATGCAACAGTATAATTCGACACCATACTGTCGATATTGCCGCCAGTCACCATAAAGCAGTGACGAGGCTTGCCTAATCTCGAAAAGTCAGCGTCAGACACAGGCTGAGGAATAATTCCCACTGTAAAGCCAGCCGCCTCAATCATTCGGGAAATTATAGCAATGCCAAAGGTAGGGTGGTCGATATACGCATCACCCGTAACGCAGATAAAATCAAACTGTTCAATTCCACGCTCCAGCATATCCTCTTTTGAAACAGGTAAAAACGGCATACTATACTCTCAACTCTTTCTCTATAAATTCAAAATAATTCTTGATGTTTACTTCACTACGGTTATACGAAAACCATTCATACGATTGCTTAAGCCCGATTTCAAGCGGTTTTGTATCAGGCATAAGCTCAAGCATTTTTGAAACATCAAGCTTATAATCGTAATTATAAAACGGAAAATAATTCCTCTGCCCGATATTCATATCAACCTTATGTATTATAGGTTTTCTGCCAAGTGCTTTATAACACAGCGTTGCCCAGTCAACAATACTAACACATCCAGAATTGCCAACGTTAAAAACACGCTGTGAAGGTCTTTTTTTAATCAGAATTTTCATAAACCTGCACAAATCTTCCACATCGAAGAATTGCAGTTTCATTTCACTATCGGGGACATAAAACGGCATATCCCTTTCAGCACATTCAAAAGCGAATGCCTCACGATAGAGATTATTCATCTTTCCATAAAGATACGGAGGACGGAGTATGTATGCATCAGGGCAATTTTCACCTAGATAATTCTCAGCTTTAACCTTATTAAGTCCATAACTGCCCCATATTGCGTTTTCGCCTGTCGGAAATTCTTCCTTGAACGGCAACGGAGTAGTTTCAGGATACACCGCACTGGAGCTTATAAAAACATAAACACCATACTCACCCAATGCGTTATGCAAATCCCTGACATCTTCCTCGTTATATCCGCACACATCTATTACTGCGTCAAACTTGTACTGCTTCAGATTATCATCAAGATTATGCCTGTCGGCTATAATCGGAATAACGCCCTCAGACTGCCGCCTTGTTCCTCTGTTAAGAACGTAAACCTCATTCTCTTTCGAGAAATATTCTGCAACATATCTGCTTACAAAAACAGTTCCGCCAGTAACCAGTATCTTCATAGCAACCTCTTATTTTCCGCAGATTTCGTTTGCAAGCATGTTTGCACGCTCGTAGATTTCGTCAGCGTCAACGGTGGTAAACTTGCCGTCCTCATAAAGGATTTTTCCGTTTACAACGGTCATCTTCACGTTCTGCTTTGAGCCTGCGTAAACAAGGTTTTTCGCAATATTATGGAGCGGCTGCATATTGGGCTGTTTCAAGTCGATTACTGCAAAATCGGCGTACTTTCCTTCAGCAAGAACATCACACTCAGAAAGTCCCATTGCAAGTGCGCCGCCCTTTGTCGCCATTTCAAGCACATCAAACGCAGGACACGCCGCCGCATCATTTTCCTTCACCTTCTGCAAGCCTGCAACAAGGAACATTTCCTTGAACATATCAAGACAGTTATTAGAAGCCGCGCCGACTGTGCCTATCGCAAAATTCTTCATACCCTTTCTTTTCATCTCGCAAATAGGTGCAACACCACTCGCAAGTTTTAGGTTAGAGGCAGGATTTGTAACCATCCACAAGTTCTTATCACGGAAGATTTCCATATCACGTTCATCGAAGTAAACGCAATGGAAGCCGCCTCCGCCATGCTCGAACATACCCAGCTTATCGAAAAGCTGGGTGGGGGAAATTCCGTATCTTTCGTGACAGCCCTCTACCTCGGCTTTTGTTTCACTGTTGTGAGTGAATAACGGTGCTTTATATTTCTGCGAAAGTCCAGCCATACCCTCAAGTATTTCACGCTTGGTGGTATACTCTGCGTGAAATCCAAGCTGATACGAAATCAGCGGATTTATGTTGTTATATGTGTTGTATTCTTCCTCACACTCCTCAACAGTGCCGCCGAAATCGTTTATAGAGCCGCATATTACACTGCGAAAGCCCATATCTACATTAGCCTTAACAAATGCAGTCCGCTTCATATACATATCAAACGAGGCGGTTATTCCGCTTGTGAGATACTCCATATTTCCAAGCTGAGTAAACACATACACAGCCTCCTCAGTAAGCTTTGCCTCTTGAGGGAAAACCTGATTATACAGCCAGTCATTCAGCGGCAGGTCGTCTGCAAACGAACGGAGAAAGGTCATTGCCGTGTGGGTATGAGCATTCTTAAATCCAGGGATAATCAGATTACCCTGCAAATCAATCTCACGGTCAAATGCACCTGTCTGCTTTTCTTCGCCGACATAGGTTATCTTTTCACCGTCTGTGCAAAGCTCGCCGTTAATGATATTTTCATTCTCCATTGTGAGAATTCTGGCATTGTATAAACGCAGTTTCATAGCGTCCTCCTGTAGGTTTGATTAACTGAACAACTCTTTAAGCGAGTCAGTATACGGATATCTGCATATTCCCTTTTCAGTTATAATTGCTGTAATCAATTCTGCGTCGGTAACATCAAATGCAGGATTATAGCATTTCACGTTATCGGGTGCAACTGCTTTTTCAAAGTAGAGCGATTTAATTTCATCCTCGGGACGTTCCTCAATAACGATACCGTCACCGTTCTTGCAGTTGAAATCAATAGTTGAACTCGGACAAAACACATAAAACGGAATTCCGTGATATTTCGCATTCACAGCAACCGAACGTGTACCAATCTTGTTGGCTGTATCGCCGTTTGCGGCAACTCTGTCACAGCCGACAAAGCAAGCCTGAATTTTGCCTTGCTTCATCAGAAGTGAGGCTGTGCTGTCGCAGATAAGCGTTACATCAACGCCTGCGTTGCTAAGCTCAAAGCTTGTAAGCCTTGCACCCTGAAGCAACGGACGGGTTTCATCAGAATAGACGTGGAAGTTCATTCCACGTTCTGCACCTAGCAGAATAGAGCCCAGCCCCGTTCCGTATTCAGACGCCGCAAGCGAGCCAGCATTACAATGTGTGAGAATGCCGTCGCCGTCTTTCACAAGTGTGAGTCCATTTTCTGAAATGGTTTTACACATAGCGACATCTTCTTCATAAATCGCACAGCACTCGTCATAAAGACGTGGCAAAGCGGATTTCTTATCGGAATTTCCTGCCCAGAACAGCATACGCTGAACAGCGTGTGCAAGATTAACCGCAGTCGGACGTGACGAAATCAGATAATCACCCATTTTTCTGAGTTCACTCGGGAAATTTTCATCGTCAGCCAGTTTCTGAGCTATTACATACATTCCGAAAGCGGCGGCTATGCCTATTGCGGGCGCACCTCGTACTCTCAGCGAATATATAGCCTCATAAATCGCCTCTGCGGATTCAAGTCTTAAAAACTTTATTTCATTAGGGAGAAGGGTCTGGTCGATAATCTCAACCGCCCCTCTGTCCTCTGATAATCTTACAGTAAATATTTTTTCCATATCAGTTGAAATATACCAATTCGCTTTCAGCCGGAGTTGTAGCAGAAATGCTGTCGGCAAGGATTACTGGACCTGTTCCCTTGTAGCAAGCCTGTTTTTCGCCGATTACCTTTCCTGTCACTTCAACCCAGTCGCCGTTTTTCCACTTTGCCTCTTCGGGTGATTTTACGAGAACACCTACAACCTGAATATCATCAGCACAGCAAGTCATAGCACGGCGTGAAATTACAAAATATCCCTTGGGGACATTCTTCGCACGGAAAACAATTCCTCTTACGTGAACATTCTTATCCTTATATCTCTTGGCATTGCTCATAATGTCAATATACCACAGACCGAAATCATCGTGAACAATCTCAATCGGGTCTGCGTTGACATCAAACGGCATTTCGTCATCACCCTGAAATCCCTGTTCAACGGAGCCATCCACATACTCAAACATCATATCAATACGTGGATTGAGTGCTTTAACCGCTCTGCGCAGACGCTTCTTATCAAGCTTGTCCTGCTCACATCTGTTAAATATAACGATATCAGAAACCGCTATATTATCGGAAATAAGCTGACGCATATTATTCATATACATATCAAATGTATTATGATTTACGAACATAAAAATCTGATAGAATATCCAGTTCTGCGGAGCTTTCTCTGCCATATCCCGCAGACTCCACATTCCGTTATACTCAAGCATTACACGGGAAGGTTTATGCTTTTTAATGAGAGCTGTGAGGTTTGTGGGATTGAAGTCCTCTTCCTCTTCAATATATTCCACAACTGAGTTGGAAGCCTTGAGTATTCTTTCATCAAATTCAACCTCGCCCTGCTCACAGGCGATTACAAGGGTCTTTTCTCCCTTGCTGAATTCCTTGTCGTTCAGGGTTTCAAGAATAAACGAGGTTTTTCCGCTTTCAAGAAATCCTGTTATCAAATAAACGGGTACATCCATTATAAACTCCTAATCAAACACCAAACAAAGCCTTAATCTTATCTTCAACCAACTTTGAGCCGATAACGCACAGTCTGCCTGTTACATCAGCCGCACCGGTTCTTACCTCAAACTCTTCGGGAACAAAGTCAAAGTGATACCAGACGCCGTCGCCCTGAACAATTCCCTTTGCACGGAGAACAATTCCGAATTCCTCGTCAGAGAGCTTGGAAAGTGCTGTTTCAAGCTGTTCCTTGGTGAACTTGTTTGCGGTTTCTACGCCGATAGAAGTAAACACTTCATCAGCGTGGTGGTGTTGACCGTGGTCGTGATGGTGGTGTCCACAACACTCGTGCTCATCGTCGTGGTCGTGGTGGTGATGTCCGCAGCACTCGTGTTCGTCATTGTGGTCGTGATGGTGGTGTCCACAACACTCGTGCTCATCGTCGTGGTCGTGGTGGTGATGTCCACAGCACTCGTGCTCATCATCGTGGTCGTGGTGGTGATGTCCGCATACAGGACAAACGTCCTTAAGCAAATCATCTGCAAACTTGTTTTCGCTTTCCATTGCCGCAAGAATCTGCTCACCGCTGATATCATCCCAGTTGGTGGTGACAATTGTAGCATGCTCGTTAAGTTCACGGAGCATAGAAATCGCTTCTGCAAGTTTTTCATCAGAAAGCTTCTGCGAGCGGCTGAGAACGATTGTCTTTGCAGTTTCAACCTGATTTTTATAGAACTCACCGAAGTTCTTCATATACATCTTAATCTTAGATGCATCAACAACGGTTGTGTAGCTGTTAAGGGTAATCTTGTCGCTCTTGATATCCATAACAGCCTTGATTACATCAGACAGCTTACCAACGCCAGACGGCTCAATCAGAATTCTGTCGGGTGCATACTCTTCAAGTACCTTTTCAAGAGCCTTACCGAAGTCACCTACGAGAGAACAGCAGATACAACCCTGATTCATCTCAGTAACTTCAATGCCAGCCTCTTTCATAAATCCACCATCAATGCCTATCTCACCGAATTCATTCTCAATAAGAACAAGCTTTTCCTTATTGTAGCCCTCCTTAAGCAGCTTTTTAATAAGTGTAGTTTTACCTGCTCCAAGAAAACCTGAAAATACATCAATCTTTGTCATAATAAAAACCTCTTTCTGTAAAATGCAAAATGCCTCATCTTATATTTTACCACATTTTAAGGTTATAGTCAATATCTTTTAAAATAAAAAGTCCCATACACAAGATATGGGACTTTTGCAATTATTCAATTTAAGCAAGATCAGATATGGTCGTTAATATAGTTAATCAGCGCACCAATCTGCGGCTTTGAGAACTGAGCGTCTGCACCGACACTGTTTCCCTTTACACGCATCTGTTCGTTGATAAGCGACGAGAACAGATATACAGGGATTTTCTTGAGAGCGTCATCATCCTTGATAAGCTTGGTAAGGTGGTGACCGTCCATCTGTGGCATTTCAATATCACTGATAAGACAGGATACATACTCACGTATATCGCCCTTAAGCTCTTTGTGTCCGCTGATGTAATCCCATGCATCTCTACCGTTATCAAAAGAAACAATATTCTTGTAGCCTGCTTCGGAAAGAGTGTTCACAATAAGCTTGTTAAGGAAAGGAGAATCCTCTGCAATAACAATATGCTTTTCAGCCTTGCTCTCATCAACGGGCTTAGTACCTGTTGAATCAATAACAGCCGAACGATTTATGTCAGAAACAATCTTTTCAAAGTCAAGGATAAGAACAATTCTATCCTTCAGCTTTGCAATACCTGTAGAGATATTAGTGCTTCCATCGCCAGAAATTTTCGGCGGCTTTTCAATATCTTCCCAGGAAATTCTCTGAATACCCTTAACCGAAGACACATGGAAACCAACATTTATCTGATTAAAATTACAGATAATCAGAAGATCATGCTGAGGGTCAGAGCTTTCTTTATGAAGTACCTTATGTAAGTCAATAACAGAGATTACAATGTCACGCGGAGTGAACACACCCTCAAGCTCCGGAGGAGAATCAGGAACAGGAATCATCGGCTGATAATTCATAATCTCGATTACTTTGGCAATATTGATACCAAAATTCTGTTCTCCGACCATAAATTCAAGGACTTCCAGTTCGTTAGTACCACTTTCAAGGAGAATATTATTTTCCATATCAAAAAGCTCCTTTACATTTTTATTGGAGATGTTTGTTAAACAATCTACCAAGTGTTTTAATATATTATACACCATTATTTCCAAAAAATCAAGAGATTTTATAATAATTTTTGTATATTTTAAATTTTTCCGAAAAAACACTTGACATTCTGTAATATATATGATAAAATAAATAAAAAAGGAGGTTTGCTTTATGGAAATGTCAATTGCTGCTACTTCTATGGCTATGGCACAGGCGAACGTTCAGCAGGCCGTATCAGTGTCTATGCTGAAGAACACAATGGAGGCTTCGGAAGCTTCTATGTCTAAGATTATAGATATGATGGATAGCTTACCTTCTCCTGACGGACGTGGAAAGCTGCTTAATGTTCGTGTCTGATATGTAAAGTCAAATCATTTGATAAAGCATTCCTTTCGGGAATGCTTTATTTTTATGCAAAAACCCTGTTCCTTTCCGGAACAGGGTTCGTTTTATTCAGCGCCACGGAAGTAAAGCCCTCTTGTAAGCTTATCTTTTGGCTTGCCGTTATTCTTATACATATTGTAAACAGGCAGAATATCAGACTCTGTTGTGAATTTCAGCACACAAAAGTCAAAAGACTGCATAACCTCACGTTTATCGCTCATAATCAGCACATCGGGGTTGAGTATTTCAACACAGTTGCCGCCGCAAAGCACGTCAAGCTGATTTCCTTTTCTGTCAGTTATGCATTTTCCGCAAGCCTCGCCGACACCGAATGCGGTTTTTCTTCCACAAGGCTTCCCATTTGCAACAGGACATCTGCGCATAAGCATAAGCGGCAGTTTTCCGTACGCAAGCAATCCCTTAGGTATGGTGGAATTTATCGTAGTAAGTACATCGTGTTTTCCTTCAATGGAAACTGTAATATCTGAAAATCCAAAATCTGCACATGCTTTCGCCGAAAGAGAGTTCAGAATATTCATACGGAATCCGCCATAAATTTCAACCCCATGCTCTTTAAGCAATTCAGCGTGAGCCAGTGTGTGAGCCATAGCCTTTGTATATCCCATTGCTTTGAGCTTTTCAAGTTCAGTGCTGACCGCCTTTTCACACTCAGTCAAAACCAGCGGCAGAACTAGAATTATACGTTCTTTATCGGGTGTATTCTCAGAAACAAGTCCAATCGGAGTATAAATGTACTCAAAATCAAGCGACAAAGCCTGCTCAAACTGTGTGGTGTTGTGTACTTCAGCACGTAGTTTCAGCGGTTTGTTCTCAACAGACTGCTTAGCGCCTGTTTCAGTATCAGAAGAAATATGATAGTGCGGAGTTGTTTTGTCAAGAACAACTGCCTCCATCTTTTCACACGCTTCACGTCTGATGCTATTTAACGCAGACGCAGAAAGATACAGACCATCATCAACTGTCGCTTTTATATTCCGACCGTAGAACTGCGTTCCGCCAAGCTTTGAAAGCCTGTCTGAAACCGCTTCTTCAGTGAGGGGTTTTCCCTTTGCAATTTCAGGGATAATATCAGACAATATTTCAACAGTTCCATAATCAGTTGAAGCTGTCAGCTTGATCGGGCACTCTGCTTTTATTTCCACGGAAATATCCATTGCTATTCTTGGAAATTCGTCCTTATAAAGCTCTTTAATTCCTGTGAGAGCTTTCGAGGAATTATCAACGTCTTCTTTACCACGAATGCCGTTCATATCAGACATAGTCCCATCGAAATAGCTTTGCGTAAGACCTCCACGAGAGAATACATTGCTCAGCCTTTCAGCGTCATAGTCGTTCCCGCTCAGTGACTTTCTGCAAGCGTCTACCGCACACGCTACATACTCAGGGCGCTTCATACGGCCTTCAATCTTGTAGCTTGCAATGCAATCAAGCTCTGATAAATTTTCAATCAATGACTGGTCTTTAAGCGAAATAACATTATGCCTGTCGCCACAGGAGAAATCCAACCGGCACGGCTGAGCGCAAAGACCTCTGTTTCCGCTTCTTCCGCCGAAAATGCTGCTCATATAGCATTGACCGCTGACGCTTACGCACAATGCACCGTGTACAAACACTTCAAGTTCAGCGTTGGTATTATCAGCTATTTCAATAATTTCATTCTTTGATAATTCCCTGCCGATTACCACACGGGAAAAGCCCAGCTTTTCTGCCGCTTTAACACCGCTTATGCTGTTAAGTGTCAGCTGTGTTGAAGCGTGAACAGGCAGTTCGGGGGCAATCTGCTTAACAAGTCTTGCCGCTCCCAAATCCTGAATAATTACTGCATCAACACCACATTCAGCGGCAGTTGCTATGCATTCGGCAAAGTCCTCGAACTCACTGTCATAAACCAGTGTGTTAAGCGCAGCATATACCTTAACTCCACGTTTATGACATTCCGCAACAGCCTGTGCAAGTTCTGAATCAGAAAAATTTTCGGCGTTTTTACGCGCCGAAAATTTCTTCATTCCAATGTAAATCGCATCAGCACCAGCATTAAGTGCAGCCATAAGCGTTTCATAGCTGCCGCAGGGAGCTAATATTTCATTCATAATGTAAGCTGACCATCCTCTAACATTTCTTTAAGCTGCTTTTCAAGCGAGGAATTTGTTTTCTTCAAGGACTTGATTTCCCTTGCAAACTCATCGTTCTTCATAGTAGCCTCGGTAAGCTGTTTCTTAACCTCATCAAGCTGAGCAGATGACTTTTCAGCAGATTCTGCCTGCTTAAGAGCTGAATTTTCACTCTCAATCTGAGAGTATTTTACCCTAAGGTCGTCAAGCTCAGCGGATACAGCAAGCAACTGTTCTTTAGTCTTTGCAAGCTCGGAATTTGTCTTGTCGTGTTCCTCTGCCTTCTGAGAAAGTTCTGCTTTGAGGCTATCCTGCTCAGACGTATCAGAGAATTTTTTAAGCAATTCTTCATTCTGAGCACTAAGCTCGTTTACAGATTTTGTAAGATTTTCAATTGTCTTTTTATTGTCAGTAACCGACTTTGAAAGATGCTCATTTGCAGCCTTTAATGTATTTCGTTCCATTTCGGTTGCATTCAAACGTTTCTGCTCACGCAGATATGATTCCTCAAACTTCTCAGCCTTAGCAAGCTTCTGTGAAAGCTGCTTGATTTCTTCAGCCTTGGAATTAATCTCTTTACGTTCCTTTTCAAGCGACTTCTCAAGCTCAGAAATACGCTTCTGCTTTTCCTCTGCTTCCTTTGCGAGTTTCGAAGCAGATTCCTGACCTGCCTTCTCCTTTTCAGAAAGTGAAGCATTCTTCTTTTCGAGTTCTCCGTATTGCTTTTTTATATCTGCAATCTCATTCTGAAGAGCAGACGCCTTATCCGCCTTTTCAGATGAATCTTTGAGAGAAGCCGCAAGCTGATTATTCATTTCAATAAGCTCGGCATTCTTCTTGGATACTGCCTCGCTTTCATCTGCAACAACCTTCAACTCAGCATTCTTTTCAGCAAGCTGTTCGTTCTGCTTTGTAAGCTCTGCAACTCTGCGTGCGAGCACTTCACGCTCTTCAGCCGCCTTTTTAAGCTGTTCATTTTCCTTAACAAGCTTATCGTTACTCTCGATAGCAGCCTTTGCCTTTTCATCACGGGCCTTAAGTGACTTAACTTCATCAGCAAGCGAAGCACAGTCAGTTTTCAGACCTTCAAGTTCGCTGAAACAATCAAGTGCAGCAAAAACATATGCCTGTTCCTTATCAATGAGGTCAACATTTGTGCAATATTCTGAAATTTTCTTTTCAAGCATTTTAGCGGCGTCAAGCAGCTGCTTTGAATTATCTGTTATAAGGCGATAATTTTTACCGCATATCGTAATAGTTACTGTCTCGTTCAGCATTTGTGAACTTCCTTTCAGGATTAGTCTATGTATCGTTATAAACAATACATTCCATACACATAATTATATAACAAAACAGCACTTTTTTCAAGTGAGATATGATGAAATTTTGTCACATAAAACAAAAGCAAAGTGATTTCGTTATATCAAACAAACCAGGTTTTAAAAACAAGCAAACAGTTGTTTATTATAACCAACTATCTGCTCGTTTTTAAGAATACATAATTATAAATCCGAGATATGTTTCATAACACTCATATAAGCGGGTCTTATAATTCTGCTTGCAGTTGAAAGCTCCTCTATACGGTGAGCGCTCCAGCCAACAATACGTGCAATTGCGAATATTGCAGTGTACAATTCCTGCGGTATTCCAAGCATTTCATATACAAATCCGCTGTAGAAATCAACATTCGGGCTTACACCCTTCATAATCTTACGCTTCTGAGCAATAAGGACAGGCGCTGCCGCTTCGATATTCTCATACAGCTTCAAATCATCGTCACGATGTTTTGCAATTGCAAGTTTTTCAACATAGGAACGGAAAATACGCTCACGTGGGTCTGACAGTGAATATACAGCGTGACCCATTCCGTAAATAAGACCCTTGCGGTCAAATGCCTCTCCTGCAAGAATTTTCGCAAGATAAGCGCTTACTTCATCATAGTCTGTTATGTCGCTGACATTTTCACGGATATTCGCCATCATTTCCATAACCTTCATATTGGCACCGCCGTGCTTTGGTCCTTTAAGCGATGACATAGCCGCAGCTATTGTCGAATATGTGTCGGAACCTGAAGATGTAACAACTCTTGTTGTAAAAGTAGAGTTATTTCCGCCGCCATGTTCCATATGAAGAAGCAGTGCTATATCAAGCACCTTTGCTTCAAGATCAGTAAATTTCTTGTCGGGACGAAGCATCATCAGCAGGTTTTCAGCTGTTGAAAGCTTAGGGTCAGGACGATGAATATACATACTTTCATCATTGACATAGTGGTTATAAGCGTGGTAACCATACGCCGCAAGCATAGGAAACTGCGCAACAAGAAGTATACACTGGTAAATGCTGTCAGAAAGCTTTCCCGAAAGAGTAGATTCGTCATACGAAGCAAGGGTCAAAATACTTCTGGTCATAGAGTTCATAATATCCTTGCTGGGAGCCTTCATAATAACGTCACGCGTGAAGTTAGACGGAAGCGAACGGCACTTTCCAAGGGTTTCCTTGAATTCTTTTTCCTGCTCTTCATTAGGAAGCTCGCCGAAAATCAACAGATACGCAACCTTTTCAAATGTGAAGCCATTATCTCCGCCCATAGACGCAAGCTTCTGAATGCTGTATCCACGATACCACAGTTCACCATCGCAAGGAACTCTTGTGCCAGTTCCATCATCCTTGAATGAAATAATCTCAGAAATATTGGTAAGTCCGGTAAGAACGCCCTTTCCGTTGATGTCACGCAGACCACGGTTAACTCCATACTGGGAATAAAGTTCATCCTGGATAGCGTCATTTTTAATACACAGGTTCTCCTGCTTTTCGGCATACTTTCTTGCTTCTTCTATCATTCGCATACTAAGTCGGAGGCCAA
>JAZQBH010000084.1:0-4020 GCA_045545655.1 Oscillospiraceae bacterium | reverse complement strand
CTTTCTCATAGCTGAGTTAGGCTTCTTAGGAGTCTGAGTTCTTACAGCTGTGCAAACTCCACGCTTCTGGGGAGAGTGCTGGTCGATCTGCTTCTTCTTAAGAGTGTTCATACCCTTCTGAAGTGCAGGAGATTTCGATTTCTTAACCGATACCTCACGTCCCTTGCGGACAAGCTGGTTAAATGTTGGCATTATTTTCACCTACCTTACATATTTTCTCGTGTCTATTATACCCATTATTCCTGAATATATCAACACATTTATAAATTATACAACAAAAAGCGGCGCTTGTCAAGGACATTTCTGAACCTTTATGACAATCGCCGCAAATTATTTTTATTACCGCCCCTGATTTGTGCATTTTACACACAAGCCTTGCTGTTAAGGGCGTTTTGCAGATTACTGCTCTTCGGTAACCCCGGAAACCTCAGCTTCGCCTTCTATTGCGGAAGCCTCTGCCTCGGTGGTATCCTCGTCAGCATTCTCAGCCTCAGCCGATGCAGCCGCTGCTTCTTCCTGAGCACGCAGACCTGTACCAGCAGGAATAAGCTTACCGATGATGATGTTTTCCTTAAGACCTGTAAGCGGGTCTTCCTTACCACGGATAGCAGCCTCTGTAAGCACTCTTGTTGTTTCCTGGAAGGACGCCGCAGACATAAAGCTGTCTGTTGCGAGAGATGCCTTTGTGATACCAAGCAGAATGCTTTCGCAGGTAGGCATTACAATTTCCTCGCCTGCTTCTTCTCTTGCCTTAAGCTGCTCAATGATTTCGGTGTATTCGTTCTTTCCGATTACAGAGCCTGCAAGCAGCATACTTGATCCCGGCTCGATAATGCGGACCTTACGCATCATCTGACGAACGATAACCTCGATATGCTTATCGTTGATATCAACACCCTGCAGACGGTAAACCTTCTGCACTTCGCTGATGATGTAGTTCTGAACTTCCTTCTCGCCCTTTACAGCCAGTACGTCAGGCGGGTTGATAGAGCCTTCTGTAAGCGGGTCGCCTGCGGTGACATAGTCGCCGTCCTGCACCTTCGGACGATATCCGAACGGAACAGCATAAGCCTCTTCAAGTCCCTCGTCGGTTGTAATGATAGCGTGACGGGTCTTCTTGATTTCCTCAAAGCGAACCTTACCCGAAACGTGTGTGATAATAGCCGCATTCTTCGGGTGACGGCTCTCGAACAGCTCTTCAACACGGGGCAGACCCTGTGTGATATCTTCCGCATTAGCGATACCGCCCGTGTGGAAGTTTCTCATTGTAAGCTGTGTACCGGGCTCACCGATAGACTGTGCCGCAATAACGCCGACAGCCTCGCCCTTTGTAATAAGCTGACCGTTTGCAAGCGAAGCACCGTAGCACTTTGCGCAAACACCGTTCTTGAGTTCACAGGTAAGCACGGAGCGAACCTTGAATCTCTCAACGCCTGTGCCGACCATCTTTGCTGCGTCACGGTCGGTAAGCAGCTTGTCTTTTGAAATAGTGAACGAACCATCGGGGGCTGTAAAGTCCTCAGAGAGGAAACGTCCTACAAGACGCTCGCTGAGCTTTTCAACCAGCTCGTTGCCTTCCTTGATTTCGTAAACCTCAATGCCGTTTTCAGTTCCGCAGTCGTCCGAACGGATAATAACTTCCTGAGAAACGTCAACCAGACGACGTGTAAGGTAACCCGAGTCAGCGGTACGAAGCGCTGTATCGGCAAGTCCCTTACGGGCACCACGGGAGGAGATGAAGTATTCGAGTACATTCAGACCCTCACGGTAGTTAGCCTTGATAGGCATTTCGATTGTAGCACCTGAGGTATTTGCGATAAGTCCACGCATACCTGCAAGCTGTCTGATCTGAGCAGTAGAACCACGGGCACCTGAGTCAGCCATCATAAAGATGTTGTTGTACTTGCCGAGGTTTGCTGTAAGCGCATTGGAAACGTCGTCAGTTGCCTTGTTCCAGGTGTCGATAAACGACTTTCTGCGCTCGTTATCGGAAATAAAGCCACGTGCAAACTGCTTGTTGATCTTTGCGATTGTTTCATCGGCAGCAGCAAGGATTTCAGCCTTCTGCGGAGGAATTTCAGCGTCGCACACCGCAACGGTAATACCCGAACGTGTGGAGTACTTATATCCCATAGCCTTGATTTTATCGAGCACCTGTGCTGTTGTAGCAGTGCCGTGAATCTTAAGGCAGCGGTCGATGATGTCGCCCAGCTTCTTCTTGCCTACCTTCTCGCTTATTTCATAATCGAGCTGGTGGTCGGGGTCGGAGCGGTCAACGTAGCCCAGATCCTGCGGAATGTGCTCGTTGAAGATAATTCTTCCCACGGTTGCAGGAACAATTCTTGAAATTCTTGTATCGCCAAGCTCCTTGGTTACACGCACCTTGATTGCTGCGTGAATGGAGATTACGCCGTCCTGATAAGCCATAAGCGCTTCGTTTGCGTCACGGAACACCTTGCCTTCGCCCATCTCTCCTGCCTTATCAATTGTAAGGTAGTAAGAGCCGAGGACCATATCCTGTGTAGGAACTGCAACAGGCTTACCATCAGAGGGCTTGAGCAGGTTCTTAGCGGCAAGCATAAGAGTCTTAGCCTCTTCCTGAGCCTCAACGGACAGAGGAAGGTGCACAGCCATCTGGTCGCCGTCGAAGTCGGCGTTGAACGCTGTACAGCAAAGCGGGTGAAGCTTTATAGCACGTCCTTCAACGAGAATGGGTGAGAACGCCTGGATACCGAGTCTGTGCAGTGTAGGCGCACGGTTAAGCAGAACGGGGTGATCCTTGATTACATTTTCAAGGGAGTCCCACACCTTATCGTCTGCACGCTCAACAAGCTTCTTCGCCTGCTTGATGTTAGGCGAAACACCGTTGAGAACGAGGTCGTTAAGCACGAACGGCTTGAACAGCTCAAGTGCCATTTCCTTCGGCAGACCACACTGGTCCATACGAAGCTCAGGACCTACAACGATAACGGAACGTCCTGAGTAGTCAACACGCTTACCGAGCAGGTTCTGACGGAAACGTCCCTGCTTACCCTTAAGCATATCAGACAGCGACTTCAGCGGACGGTTGTTGGAGCCTGTGTAAGCTCTTCCGTGACGGCCGTTGTCGATAAGTGCGTCAACAGCCTCCTGAAGCATACGCTTTTCGTTTCTTACAATCAGATCGGGCGCTCTCTTGTCGAGAAGGTCCTTCAGACGATTGTTTCTCATTACAACCTTGCGGTAAAGCTCGTTGAGGTCGGAAGTTGCGTAACGTCCGCCGTCAAGCTGAACCATAGGACGGATATCCGGCGGAATAACAGGGATAACGTCCATAATCATCCATTCAGGACGGTTTCCGCTGCTTCTGAAAGCCTCGATAACGTCAAGTCTGCGAAGCAGCTTAACCTGCTTCTGACCTGCAGAGGTTGTTTCAAGCTCTGCCTTCAGCTCGTTTGCAAGCTGGTCAAGGTCGATTTCTTCAAGCAGCTCCTTGATAGCCTCTGCGCCCATTCCGGCACGGAAGGTATCAATGCCTGCATACTTAGCCATATTCTGTGAATATTCTTCTTCAGTAAGCAGCTGCTTCTTTACAAGACCCGTTTTTTCGCCCGGGTCGATAACGATGTACTTTGTGAAATAAAGAACTTCTTCAAGCTTCTTGGGGGTAAGGTCAAGCACCTGTCCGATTCTGGAGGGTGTGCCCTTGTAGTACCAGATATGGGATACAGGAGCTGCAAGCTCGATGTGACCCATACGCTCACGGCGCACCTTGCTGCGTGTTACCTCAACGCCGCACTTCTCGCAGATTTTGCCCTTAAAGCGAATTCTCTTGTATTTGCCGCAGTTACATTCCCAGTCCTTCTGCGGACCAAAAATCTTCTCGCAGAACAAGCCGTACTTTTCAGGCTTCTGAGAGCGATAGTTAATTGTTTCCGCACGCTGAACCTCGCCGTGCGACCAATTTCTTATCTGTTCGGGAGAAGCAAGTCCGATCTTCATAGACTCGAATACATTAAAACCCATAATTTATCCCTTCTG
>JAZQBH010000083.1:0-13248 GCA_045545655.1 Oscillospiraceae bacterium | reverse complement strand
CTTCAGAATCAAGAAAACGCTCAGGCTCATCATCAATCTGCACTTTTATTGTATTGACAAAAGAAAGCATACGGTATTTTTCAAACAGAGGATGTGCAATCAATGCCCGGGGATAATTTTTCTCAAGAGAGCATTTTCCGACAAGATATCTTTTGGACCGCAACGGCCGCTGCAGGAATAAGGCATCGTACAATTTTTTCTTTAATTCACCGGAAATATTTTGAACCCGGCATATTGTTTCAAATTCAGGGATATAATGTTCAACTCTGCCGCATTTGATATGACCGCGAATTTTAGAATCTATTTTTACCAACTCATACCAAGTTCCCTTTATTTTACCAGCAAAATGATAACGTTCATTAAAGGATAATCCAAATCCATTAAGTCTTTCAGCTATAATGTTTGAACAGTACAAATCATTCTTGTATTTTGCACCAACCGATAATGCTAATAAATCGTATGACATTTCCCCTCCATATCAAAGAAGATGCAATAGTTTCCCGATAAAACTTATCCATATAATCACATTTTACCACTTTCAGAATTGGTTGTCAAGAGGAATATCAGCCAAGCGTGACGGCTGTGCAGTCCCAACAAACAAGGGTACTGAGCTTGCCGCTCAATACCCTCACTTGCTTTAACGCTATTAAAACCTACCGCAAAAATTTCGCAGAGGCAGAGTTTAATATTTTTTCTGTTTCATCATTCCCGACACCCACTCGTATATTCTGTTGTGTCCCGATTCGCTTGGGTGAATATCAAAGCGGTTGATGTTTGTAAATTCAGATACATTGTCCGACAACGCACTGTAAACATCTGCAATTCTGACATTATCAAAGCGTTTTGATAAATCGGAAATTCTGCTGTTCAACTGCGCAAGAACCCCATCTACCCTGTCTGAAATCCCCGACAGCAGAATATGCTCCGCAAACGGATTGTAGATTGTAAACAGGATTATTTCCGCGCTGGGGTTTACTTCATTTATAAGCCTTATGCTGTTTTCAATATTGCTGATTGTTTTGTCAATGTCAACCTTTTCTATTGCCGCTGTAACGTTTTTCAGTATTCTGTCGGTGTAGCCCACAACCGTCTGACCGTCAAGAGTGCCGTTGATAAGCGCAGACAACAGCTCCTCGTCTGAAATCGCAGACATCATAGCGGCGTCCTTCATCTGACCGAGAAAGTCGTTACCTCCGATTGAGATGATTACGCAGTCAGCACGTTCAAGCGATTTCTGCATTGCACGTGAAGGCTTGCTCAGCAGTTCATACAAACCCTCGGTTGTAAGACCGTCTACCGCATAGTTTTCGTAGAATCCGCACTCCTGCGCAAGCAGATTTCCCCACGAAAACGGCGAGCTGTAATTGTTGCCGTCTATATATTCAGGCAGACCATATCCGCTTGCAATGGAATCCCCCAGCACCGTAACACTTCCGAATGTTTCCGCCGCCCTGCAGTAGACGGTTCCAAAAAACAATATCGGAATGACAATTGCAGATATCAGTATTTTCTTTATCATCATTTTTCCTCCGTGTGGTTGAAATAAAACTTTTGTATGAATATCGTTTCCTTGCGCCGCTTGATTATTACATACAGATTAGCCCTTGTTTTTGTGCAATTACTGTAATTTAAGTATAAATTTTGAGTAATTTTATAAATATTGACTATTGAATTTTTGAAAGTGATATGTTATAATAAACTATAATAAAACAGGTGTAGCATTGCCTGCATTGTGTAGCACTTTAAATCTCTGTAGTGTAAAAAGCGAATTGGAGGAAGTTATGAATAAGATAGAATTGGCTGAAAAGGTTTGGGAAAGCATTAAATCAAGCAAGGCAAAGGCAAAGAAGTTCCAGGACGATGTACTGGTTTCCTTCTCCCTCATTTCTGAAGAACCCGACGACAACATTTATGTTGCTGTAAAGAATGGTGAGCTTACTGTTGCTCCCTACCGTTATGATGATAACAACTGCGACGTTCAGGCTAACGCTGAGGCAGTTGCAAAGATGTTTGCTGGCGAGATTACATTTGCAAAGGCTATTGAAGATGGTCTGGTTCAGGTTAAGGGCGGCGAAGCTGCAAAGCTGATGGCTCTTGAGTGCCTCGTTCCTGCCAAGAAGGCTGCTGCAAAGAAGACAACAGCTGCAAAGGCTCCTGCTAAGAAGGCAGCTGCAAAGACAACCACAAAGAAGACAACAGCTAAGGCAGAAACAAAGACAGCTGCTAAGACTGAAGCAAAGGCTGCTCCTGCTGCTAAGACTGAGGCAAAGACTGCTCCTGCTGCTAAGACTGAGACAAAGGCTGCTCCTGCTGTTAAGACCGAGACAAAGGCTGCTCCTGCTGTTAAGACTGAAGAGAAGGCTGCTCCTGTTGTTAAGACTGAAGAGAAGGCTGCTCCTGTTGCTAAGACTGCTGCAAAGCCTACTTCCAAGAAGAAGTAATCAATTTAAAACTGAATACAATACCCGCCGTGACTTACTGACAGCTACTGCGGGTATTTCTGTATTAAAAAATATTAACCAAGAGATGATAATATGTTAAAAAATATCAGAAATATTCTGATAATAATTGCGGTGTTGATTATAGTTATTCTTGCGCTTATCATTATTGCGATAAAAAGCTTTGAACCAACAGAAACACCTGCATTCGGATTAAGCAATTCTGTAAGTGTTTTGGATTTTACAACCAGCTCAACTGAGATATCTTCTGATGAAACGCATTCCACTGAGGTTTCTTCACAGACAACTTCTGAAATGTCGTCTGTCAGCTCTGCAGAGTCTTCTGAAAGCACGGTTGAAGTCCCTCCTGCTGAAAATCACCCTCGTCTGAGAGAGCTTCAACTGCGGCTTACATACGGCGAACACTGGAAACTGCTGTTATCAGATAACCAGAAAGCCCTTGCAGACAGCTCGCTGTTTGTGGGCGACAGTATCTGCAGTGGGTTCAACTCTTACGGGCTTACCCCGTGGAAGAACTCCTACGCCGCCGGGTCTGTTGGCACACGGAATTTCTTCGAGTCTGAGATAAAATATTTCGGCGAAGTGAAGTCCTACAAGGACGTTCTCGCAGAAAAACAGCCACAGCGTATTTTCCTGTGGATGGGTATGAACGACGTGAATGTTATCACGTCCGTGGAATATGCCAAGAACTACAAGGAGATAATTGACTACTCCCTTGAAAACTCTGATGCAGAGGTATGCGTGCTTGCAATGACGCCTGTTAATTCGGACTTCACGCCGAACAAGCGTATTGAAAGCTTCAACGAGGCTGTGAAGAATATGATTTCAACCGATTACGCCGAACGTGTGCGTTTCATAGACTTTGCTTATGTTGTAACCGACAGCAACGGCGAGCTTTGCGCAAACTATGACGCAGGCGACGGCGTTCACCTTGCCCCCGACGTTTACTACCTTGCAATGATTGAAATCTGCGACCAGCTTGGTATTCCCTCTTAATTGCTTAATCATTCCCTGCTTTATCACATTCAAAAAGCTGAATATATGAAAGGATTGATAAAATGAAAGATGGATTTATAGTTCCGCCCAACCACGTTAACTTTGAAGCTAAAAAATTATTCGGAGATGTAGGTCAGATTATTGATGGCTCAATTGCATACATCAACTTAAAGGGCGGCGGACCAACCGAACAGCATACCCACAAGCACAATCACCTGTTCATCGTAGTAAAGGGCGAGGCTAAGGTTTTGCTTGGCAGTGAAGAAGTAATAATACATCAGAATGAAGCATATCTGGTAAAAGGAACAACCCCTCATTCAGTATGGAGCAATCAGGACGATGAAACAGTTATGATTGGTATTTCTGTTTGCTGATTGTTTTCTAATAAAGCTGTCATCCCGTGTTTTTCACGGGTTTGTTTTGTTTGTAACTACTGATAATTGACATCTCGCCGTAAATGTGATATACTGTAAATAAGTATATCGGAAATTTCTTCTGATACAAAACCAACGTTTAAGACTGGTCTGATAATAGTGAACAATTTTAAAATATTTCTTCGGTACACATTGTTCTGGATTGTTTTTTCACTGTGCTTTGTTTTGATGTTTGCAATGCTGTCTGCGGCTGTGCTGGGTCTTACATTCGGGGTGATTATGGCAATTTTCGGAACTGCTATTCTTGTGTTCCGTGCGGATTTTATTATAAGCGGAATTGCGCCTGAGATTATGCTGTTCGGCGGACTGACAGCAGTTTTTTTCTCAGGCTTTATTGGCTTGGCTGCAATTAAACTTGGGTTTATGGTATCACGCTTTTTCCTCACCACAAGGCGGCATTGCGAGATACTAAGCCAACAGACAGACGATGAAGAATACGAAGAAATTTCCGACGATGAGGAAATAGAAAGCATTCCGGATGAGGAGCTTTAATAATGGAAAAAATAATTAACAAGCTGTTGATTTTCACTCTGCTGGGCACAATTGCCCTGAGCATTGTAACCTACAAATTCCGCAATGCCGAACACGACAGCCTTTGCGAAGAGGAATTTCTGTTTGAACGCTGTGAATATATCGACATAGACGTCAGCCGAATGAACGTTGTGCTTATTCCGTATGACGAACCTCACATCAAGGCGGTTTACAAAAACGACAGACCCCTTGAATATGAGCTTGGTGACAACCGACTGTCGCTTACGGAAAGCAGTAAGCTGATGGTGTCGCTGTTTACAGGCGATGAGTCTGACTACTCATTACAGCTTTATCTTCCGAAGGAATTTTACCGTGAAATAACGGTGTATACAGGCGTGGGCGGCATTATCGCAGGCAGAATTGACGCTCTTTCGTTTACCGCAGGCTCAGACAGCGGCGATATACTGCTTGAACAATCCATATCAAGACTTAATCTCTCTACAACAAGCGGAAAGATAACGGCAGACTGCGAAATGCTGGTTGACGGCACTGAAATACAGTCACGCAGAGGTGATGTAGAACTTATCGTTCCCGACAGAACCCCCTTCACCGTGGACTTTGAAACACAGACGGGCTACTGTAACTGTACACTCACCCATGCCGCACCTATTGGAAATTATGAATACAACTTCAACGGCGGCGGCAGACGTGTGGGCGCACGTATAACAGAGGGCACTCTCACCATAACAGAAAAAACTGAATGACAGGAAGGGCAGATAAATGAAACAAGCGCTTACTTCTATCGGTAAATTCATTGTAAAAAACAAGGCATACTTTCTTGCGGCAATCATTCCGACGATTATTCTGTTTCTTGCGTATATTGTGTTCGGGGTGTATCCGTTCGGCGAACGCTCGGTGCTCGCCCTTGACCTTAATGCGCAATACGTCAGCTACTTTGAATATATGTATGATGTATTCGCAGGAGAAGAAAACTTTTTCTACAGCTGGAGCCGCTCGTTGTCGGGTGAGTTTTTCGGATTGTTCGCTTATTACCTTGCTAGTCCGTTCAACTTTATTGTGTGGCTGTTCCCCCGTGAACTTATCACTGAGGGTTTGCTTACTATGATACTCGTAAAAGCCGCCGCCTGCGGACTGAGTGCGGCGTTCTTCCTGAAAAAGAAGCGTGGCTTTTCTGATTACACCACAGTGCTTTTTTCAATGATGTATGCACTATCGGGATATTTTACTGCGCATTCCATAAACCCTATGTGGATTGACGGAATGATAGCCCTCCCCTTTATTATAATCGGCGTGGAGCTTGCCTGCGACAAACGCAGGATATTCCCCTATGTTATTCCGCTGGTTTACATCTTCTACGCAAACTACTATATCGGATATATGGCGGGTATTTTCTCAGCGCTGTATTTCCTGTACTATATGCTGTCGGGGAACACCTCTGCCCGTGAATGGAAAGATAAAGCGGCGGCAACGGCGGCTTACGGTTTTTCGTCACTGGCGGCTATCCTTATAAGCTGTCCGATTATTCTGCCTGTGTACAAGTCGCTGGAGCTTGGAAAAATGGCTGACCCCTCTCGTGACCTGTCCCTTCACGAAAATTTCAATCTCGCAGATATGCTGATAAAGCTGTTCCCTGCTACGTATGACACAATACGTCCCGAGGGATTGCCGATGATTTACTGCGGCACAACAGTCCTGATTTTCGCAGTGCTTTACTTCATTTCGGGCAAGGTAAGTCTGCGTTCACGGATATCGGGCGGAGTACTGCTCGGTGTGCTGGCGCTTTCAATGTTCGTAAAGCCTGTTGATATGCTGTGGCACGGAGGACAAGTACCCGTGTGGATGCCATACAGATACTGCTTCTGCCTTATGTTCCTGTTGATTGCGTTTGGCGCAGAGTCATTCGAAAACCGCAACTCCGTTAAGGCAAAGGCAGTGGGCGGAGTGTTTGCCGCTATGCTTGCACTGCTTGTTTTCGTGGATTATTCAAGCGACAAGGAGCTTATCGTCCTTATTCCGATTATTTTCCTGTCGGTAACTGCGGTTGTAGTGGCGGTGAATATCCTGTTCAGGAACCAGATTGCATACAGGATTGTAACAGCGTTTATCCTCGCCGCAACGGTAGGACTTGAACTGTTTGTAAATGCTGAGATAACCTTCAAGAATGCGCACAAGGATATCTACTACTCCACACGTGCGTCGTATGCAGATGATATTCCGAAAACCCGTGAGGTTGCCGACAAGGTTAAACAGCTTGACAGTGGATTTTACCGAATGGAGAAAACCTATCACCGCACCGTAAACGACCCGCTCAGCACAGGTCTTTACGGTATATCGCACAGCTCGTCAACGTATAATGCAAAGGCGCTGTCACTGCTGAAAAAGCTGGGCTACGGAGCAAGGGACCACTACTCTCGGTATGACGGTGCAACAATGCTCACCGACGATATATTCGGCGTGAAGTATGTTCTCGCAAAGAATGAAGTCACCGTGCCATACAAAAATACCATTCTCACTGAAAACGAAATAACCGTATACAGCAACGACAACGCACTGCCGATTGCTTTTCTCGCTGACCTTGATATTGTCGGCTCACAGCTGGACTTCTCCTCGCCGTTTGCCGCACAGGAAACCTTTGCCCGTGCGCTGTCGGGAGGCGTCGAACAGTTCTATCATCCGATATATGACTACACATTCAATAGTCAGAACATCAATATCGGCTCTACAACAGACTATCACAGCTCATACAAAAAGCGTACAGAAAGCGAAGACGCTTCCATCACCTATGAGGTGCTTATGCCCGAAAGCGGCGAGGTGTATATGTATCTGCCCACGAACTACGAGCGTGAATGCGGCTTGTACCTCAACGGCGAATACCTGAAAAACTACTTTGAAAACGAAAACCACAGTATTGTATACCTCGGCAATTACAAAGCAGGCGACACGTTTACAGTAGAACTCAGGCTTTACAAGGACGCACTGTATATCCTTGACACTATGTTCTGCTATCTCGATACAGCCGCTCTTGAACAGTTCAATAAGACTATTTCCGCTATGAATGCAGATACTATGCTTGAACGGACTGGCACGGCTGAATTGTCGCTTACTGTAAATGCCGCAGAGGACTGCGCACTGTTTGCGTCAGTCCCGTTTGAAGGCGGCTGGAAGGTGCTGATTGACGGTGAAGAAGCGGAAATTCTCCCTGCCGTTGACGACACGCTTATGTGCGTGAAAGTCCCGAGTGGAGAGCATACTATAACTATGAAATTCACTCCCGATGGGCTGACTACGGGACTTATTCTCGGGGCGGCTGGCGTGGTAATTCTTGTATTACTGCTTATCGCAATGAAAATTCTGAAATCACCTGCAAATGAAGTCACGGAGGAAACTAATGAACCCGATGAAAACTGATAACTACAACAAAATGCTTGAAGGCAAGCCGTATATCTGCGACGAATACTGCACAAGCCTTATGCTTGAAGCGAAGCGTAAGCTACACCGATACAACAGCTTTGATTTTCAGGGCGACGACTGCTTTAAAAAGCTCGACGAAATGATGCGGTCTATCGTCGGCAAGGCTGGCGAAAATGTTACTATTCTTCCGCCGTTTCACTGTGACTACGGAAGTCACATCACAGTAGGCGACAATTTCTTCGCAAACTACAACCTCACAATTCTTGACGTAGCACAGGTGACTATCGGCGACAATGTGTTCATAGCACCGAATGTTTCAATCTACACAGCAGGTCACCCTGTTCACCCGAAAGCACGCAATTCTATGTATGAATACGGTGCGCCCGTCACTATCGGCAGTAACTGCTGGATAGGCGGAAACGTTGTAATCTGTCCTGGAGTAACAATCGGAGAGGGCACGGTTATAGGTGCAGGAAGCGTGGTAACCCACGATATTTCCCCGAATGTGGTTGCCGCTGGCAATCCGTGCAGAATTCTCCGCCCGATTTCCGCCGAGGATATGAACTACTATTTCAAAAGCAACCGCTTTTCCGCTGAAGAATTGGCTGAAATATGCGGTAAAGCATAAGACTATTTACAATTAAAAATATTTTTAAAAAACTATTGTGTTTTTTATATGGATATGTTATAATGTAAGTTGATTGAAAGAAGGCAAAATCGGATTTGCTTTCTTATTATTAACAGAAGGGACTGATGGTAGGGTTGGATAAAAAGCCTGTTCTTTACGGCTATAACAATCTCACTAAAACGCTCAGCTTTAACATTTACGATGTCTGCTACGCAAAAAGCGAAAGAGAGCAGAAGGACTATATCTCTTATATAGATGAACAGTATAACTCAGAGCGTCTTACGGGTATTCTTTGTGCGGTAACCGAGAAAATCGGCGCTACCGTGCTGAACATTTCCAAGCAGGACTATGACCCTCAGGGGGCGTCCGTAAACGTGCTGTTCGCAGAAGGAAGGGTTGACCCCGACCACATAGACGAATCCTGCAACAGAGGTATGGGCTATTTCAGCACAATAAGCGGTGAAACTGTTCACGCTCACCTTGACAAGAGCCATATCACCGTACATACCTTTCCTGAGTATCACCCCGATAAGTCGATTTCTACATTCCGTGTGGATATTGATGTGGCAACCTGCGGCGAGATTTCTCCGCTTAAAACGCTGGATTTCCTTATCGGCTCGTTTGACTCGGATATTATCACGATTGATTATCGTGTGCGTGGATTTACCCGTGACGTTACAGGAAGAAAGTGCTTCCTTGATAGCAAGATTTCTTCCATTCAGGAATTTATCGACCCCGCTACACTGCTGAAATACGACGCTATGGACGTGAACGTATATCAGTCGAATATCTTCCACACCAAAATGCTGATAAAGGAAATTGAACTTCAGAACTATCTGTTCAATACAGATGTTTATGAGGTTCACCCACAGGAACGGCTTGCGATTACAAATAATCTCCGCCGTGAGATGATTGAAATTTTCAGCGGAATGAACATTTACTAATTGGTGGTGAGTGGATTGAAATTAAATCAGGCTGCCGCACCGCTTTACGAGGCAATGAAGGAACACAGGCTCAACCGTGTTGTTCCCTTTGACGTGCCCGGACATAAAGGCGGTCGTGGCAATACTCTTCTTACAGAATTTCTCGGCAAGGATTGTCTGAAAAACGACGTCAATTCTATGAAGCCGCTGGATAATCTCTGTCACCCGATTTCTGTAATAAAACACGCTCAGGAGCTTGCGGCTGACGCTTTCGGTGCAGAAAACGCTTTCTTTATAGTCAACGGCGCTACGGGCGCTGTGCAGGCTATGATTATGAGCGTTTGCAAGCGTGGCGATAAGATTATACTACCCCGCAATGTACACCGCAGTGCTATCAATGCACTGGTTGTCTGTGGGGCTGTTCCTGTTTATGTAAACCCAGGAGTAAACAGCGAACTTGGTATTCCTCTGGGTATGACCCCCGAAGCAGTCGAGGAGGCTATTCTCGCTAACCCCGACGCTAAGGCTGTGCTGGTGAACAACCCTACATACTACGGAATATGCTCCAATCTGCGCAAGATTACCGAAATTGCCCACAAGCACGGACTGCGTGTGCTGTGCGACGAGGCTCACGGAACGCACTTCTATTTCGGCGAAAATCTCCCTCCGTCGGGAATGTCGGTAGGTGCGGATATGGCGGCAGTGTCTGTGCATAAAACAGGCGGTTCGCTTACACAAAGCGCAATGGTGCTGATGAACAACGGCGTGAACGCTGACTATGTGCGTCAGATAATCAACCTTACACAGACCACATCAGCAAGCTATCTGCTTATGGTGTCGCTTGACCTTGCACGTCAGAATCTCGCCCTCAACGGACGTGAATACTACGCAAAAACCGTTGAAATTGCGGCTTATGCCCGCAAGGAGATAAACGCAATTGGCGGTTACTACGCCTTTGCAGACGAACTGTGCAACGGTGCAGACTTCTACGATTTTGACAGAACAAAGCTGTCTGTTCACACAAGAGCAATGGGTCTTGCAGGAATTGAGGTATACGACCTGCTCCGTGACGAATATGATATACAGATAGAGTTCGGCGATATCGGAAATATTCTCGCTATCATCACGGGCGGCGACAGCAGACTTGAAGTAGAGCGTCTGCTTGGCGCAATGTCTGAAATCAAGAGATTGTATTCAAGCTCGCCTGTGGGTCTGTTCGACCACGAGTATATCAATCCTATTGTGGAGCTTGCTCCGCAGGAGGCTTTCTACGCTGAACAGGAATGTCTGCCGCTTGATGAAACCAACGGACGTGTGTGCGGTGAGTTTGTAATGTGCTATCCGCCTGGAATACCTATTCTCGCACCAGGCGAAAAAATCACAAAGGATATTCTTGATTATATCAAGTTTGCAAAGGAAAAGGGCTGTAACCTTACGGGCTGCCGTGATATGACAGTTGAACACCTTGAGGTTGTAAAGTAAAACAAATGCTGAAAGGAGAAAACTATGGAAATCAAGGATTTTGAAAAATGCAAGGTAGATGGTCTGGAGGACAATTTCGAGGGTAAAACAACAATATGGGGCGGCAAATCCGAGTTGTTGGTTGATTGCGAAGAAGCCTCACTTGAAACAATGCTTCCATATATAAATAAAATGCTGGAGTTCCTTGACAACAACAAACCCGATGTTGTCAAAGCACTGATTGAAGATGGTATGCTTGATTGTGCAGAGGACTGGGTTGATGGCAACGATGAAACCGAGGACAGCACCGAGGAACACCCCTGCTATATTCTTTACGATGGCTCAAAAGTATGCCTGCCGATTACTGAAGAGGATTTTGCAGCCTCGCTTCGTCCTAACGGAATGACTATTTATTTCGATGAAGATGATATTTCCGCTGAAATATTCATAGACTGTGTACCTGATTATTTTGCAGGTCACTGCATTGTTATGTATCTCGACAGTAAGGGCAACATCAACGTAAACGGTCTTGCTGGATAAACCTACAGGTTGACATACTGAGAGGAGAACATAATGGAAATCAACGACTTTTTCGAATCTAAATACGCCGAGCACGAGGGCAACACCACAATATGGGGCGAAGAAACAGGTTTATTAGTTGACTGCGATGGTATTACCTTTGAAGAAATGCTCCCTCTGATAAACAATCTGTTACAGTTCCTCGAAAACAACAAGCCTACGGTTGTAAAAGCATTGATTGACAAGGGTATGTTGCAACTCGCAGAATATTGGGTTGAAAACGGCGAGGAAACAGAGGACAGCACCGATGAACACCCCAGCTACGTTCTTTACGACGGCTCAACGGTAACTTTCCCTATCACTGAGGAGGATTTTTCTAAATCACTCCATTTAAGCGGAATGAATATAGATTACTATGAGGATAAAGCCGATATATCCGCTGACATTTTCATAGACTGCGAGCCCGACTACTTTGCAGGTCACAGCATTGAAATCTTTATGGACAGCAAGGGCAACATTGAAGTCAACGGCTTGGCTGGCTAAATAAAAAAGGTTTAGAACAACGATTTACCATATTTAATAGCGAGGAGAACAGATGGAACTCTGGTTTACGGAAAATCACACGGAAAACGTTAAGTTTTCAATCAAAATAAAAAAGCATCTGGTAAGCGAACAGAGCGAATATCAGAAGATTGATATTATGGACAGCTACGAGTTCGGCAGAATACTCGTACTTGACGGCTACCTTATGCTTACCGAAAAGGACGAAAGCATTTACCACGAGATGATAACGCACGTTCCTATGTCGGTTAACCCGAACATAAAGCGTGTGCTGGTTATCGGCGGCGGCGACGGCGGAGCAGTGCGTGAGCTGTGCCGCTTTAAGAGCGTTGAACATATTGATATGGTAGAAATCGACCAGCGTGTTGTTGAGCTTTGCAGAGAGTATCTGCCGCAGACCGCTTGTGCGCTTGACGACCCGAGAGTTCACCTGCATTTTGAGGACGGGCTTCGCTATGTGCGTGGCGCAGAAAATGAGTACGACCTGATTATCGTGGACTCTACCGACCCGTTCGGTCCCGGCGAGGGTTTGTTTACCAAGGAATTCTACGGCAACTGCTTCAAGGCGCTTACCGAGGACGGCATTCTCGTTAATCAGCACGAAAGCACCTTCTACCCCGAATACGCTGAGGCTATGAAGCGAGCGCACAGCAGGATTAAAAACTTCTTCCCTATTGCACTGGTGTATCAGGTGCATATTCCCACATATCCAAGCGGACACTGGTTGTTCGGCTTTGCGTCGAAGAAGTATCACCCCGTAGAGGACCAGAACGCTGATTGGTGGGTAGAACAGGGACTTAAAACCTATTACTACAACAGATTTATTCACAGCGGCTGCTTTACTCTTGCACAGAACGTTCGTGACGTGCTTCGTGAAACCAAGCCCGATATGTAATTTATGATTTATTCAGCCCGACTTATCTATAATGTCGGGTTGATAAAATACAAATTAACTTTAACCTGATAACAGACAAAAAGAAAGGACTAAATTATGCTCGATATTTTTAAGAGTAAATATTTTACCGAAAAGGCAAAGGACGCTAAGTTCAAGCCGCCTGCAATTGTTTCACTTCTGCTGTTTTTCCTTGTAATGATGGTTGGCAGCTTCGTTGGTTCAATTTTCTTTATCCCGATTGAGTTGGCTCTGATTGAGATAGACACTGAAACTATGACAGTATATTTCACTGGCGACAATCAGGATTGGTACACAGCGTGGCAGCTTGTTTTCACACTATTTTCATCCGTGGCTTGTATCCTGTACTGCAAGCTGATTGAAAAGCGCAGTCTTGAAAGTATGGGACTCAAGAAAGACAAGTTCTTTAAAAATTACCTTATCGGCTTAATTATAGGCTTTGTTGCTTATT
>JAZQBH010000082.1:0-1935 GCA_045545655.1 Oscillospiraceae bacterium | reverse complement strand
TCCTCGGGGAAAAGCATTTCCGCAAAAACAGACGCTTTCAGCCCTTCCAGCAGGCCCTCTCTTGCCTCGGAATAGAGGATATGCGTTCCGCAGTAACAGCAAAAGCCGCTTTCAAGGTCGCTGTCAAGCATTATCATACGTTCGCACATTGTGCACACGCAGTATTCAAGCATCTGTATCACCACCTTACGCACCGCACAATTCTGTCTGTGCGGTATGTATTATTCTATCCGCCAATCAATCGGCGGAATGCCGTTCTGCTGTAAAAACTCGTTCGCCTTAACGAAGTGACCGCACCCGAAAAAACCGTTGTATGCAGACAATGGGCTTGGGTGAGCGCACTCAAGCACAAGATGACTGGGATTTGTAATCAGCTTTTTCTTCGCACGGGCATTTCCGCCCCAAAGCAGGAATACAATCGGGGTGTTGCGCTCGTTGAGCAGCTCGATTATCCTGTCAGTGAGTATCTCCCAGCCGTGTCCACGGTGCGAATTTGCCGCACCCTCACGCACGGTAAGGGCAGTATTGAGCATAAGCACGCCGTTTTCAGCCCACTTGGTAAGCTCTCCGTGCGGAGGAATGGGCAGACCCAATTCCGCATTTATCTCCTTGAAGATATTTACAAGCGACGGCGGAGGAGGAGTTCCCTTCTTCACCGAAAAGCAAAGCCCGTGTGCCTGACCCATTCCGTGATAGGGGTCCTGACCGAGGATAACCGCCTTGACATCGCCGTAAGACGTGTACCTCAACGCATTGAAAATGTCGTTCATAGGCGGAAAGATATTGTGCGTGTTATATTCTGCAATAAGAAACTGCCGCAGTTCCTTGTAATAATCCTTCTGAAACTCCTCTGCAAGCAGAGCGTCCCATTCATTTCCTATATTCACCATATCAATCACCGATTACTTTTTCAGTCGCTTTTTTGTTTTGTTGTCCTTGATGCTTACTTGCTTGCCACGCTTCTGCTTTATTGAAAATCCCTGAGAACCGATTTTCTTGCCAAGCGCAAAATATGTGCCGTGAGCATAAGCCATAAGTCCAGCCTTTTCAATACGCAGTGCGCCGTTTTCGTCGATAAGGCTGTCGTCCACATTCACGGAGAGTATATCTGCAATAAACATATCGTGAGAGCCTTGCGGTACAACCTCGCACACCTTGCATTCAAGCGTTATCTTGCTTTGTGCAATCTGCGGTGCGGAGATTTTCTCGCACGGCAGAGCCGTAAGGTGACGCTTTTCAAGCTTGTTTTCGTTTCTTCCCGATTTTACTCCGCAGTAATCGAGATTACGTACCTGTTCGGACGGCATCATATTCACCGCAAACTCGCCTGTTTGCTTGATTATAGCGTGAGAATTACGCTCGGGGCGCACTGAAATATACATTCTCGGAGGGTTAGAGCTTATTATTCCCGTCCACGCAACGGTAAGCGCTGTCGGCTTTTCAACCGTACCGCACGACACCAGCACCGCAGGCACTGGTGAAAGCATTGCTCCGCCTTTCCATACTACCTTACTCATCAGAAATTACCGCCATTCCAGCCCCAGTTATCGGTAGGACTATATTTTACATACACCTTATCCGCAGGAACACCCAGCACGTCGCCGAGAATACCGCAGATTTCGCCTGTCATCTTATCGCACGCAGAGGGATTTGCACTGCCAAACAGCGACACCTCCACGAAAGCGATTTTCTCGCTCTTTTCACCCTTGAAATACAGCGAGCATTTCGGCTCAAAGCCTACCATCAGCCAGGTCTCGGACTTGCCAAGCACCGACACAGCCTTGCCCAGTGCAGTTTTAATCTGCTCTTCCTGTGCCGCTGTTATATCAGCCGAATATTTTGTGTTAATAAAAGGCATTTTCCCTTTCCTCCGTATCAGAAACTATAATCAGAATTCTGTCTGCATTCAGACGGAACTCAACCCATATATACAAT
>JAZQBH010000081.1:0-5236 GCA_045545655.1 Oscillospiraceae bacterium | reverse complement strand
GGTCTTAACCTTGAATTGACTGCTGATGAGCTTCAGAATTTCCTCAGCGAATTTGATATTGACGTTGACTGCGAATGGACCGAAGAGCAGACCAAGGCTGTTCTCGACGCACTTAATGACGTATCTGTAAAGGGCGGAATGCAGTTTACAGAGAACGGAATTGCGGCTTCTGCTTCTGTCAAGGAAGACGGCAGTGACCTTCTCAAGGCTAATGTTTATTACGACGCTGAAGAAGAAGCGTGGTTCCTTTCTGTTCCCGACGCATTTGCTGAGCCTATAAAGCTTACAGACGAAGAAGCTGTCGTTGATATGGAAATGCTCAACAGCAGTGATGACAGCAAGTCTGTTTCTGACGAAATGCTCAAGAGCGTATTTGAGGTATACACAAAGAGCCTTGAAAACGCTGAGATTACATACGGAAAAGGCGAGTTTGATATCGGCGGTGTTGAGTTTAAGGGCAAGGTTAATACCGTTGTATTCCAGGATGATGAGCTTGCTGATATGCTCGTAGATGTAAGTGAGGAGTTCTTTGACAGCGATTATGCTGATATGTTCGGCGATACTACTTCTATGGAAGAGGCTATTGATTCCATTGCCGAGTCTATCGAGAACAGCAAGAGCACAGTTCTTACTATCGAGAACTTTATGAACGGCAACAACACACCCGCAGGTATGCGTATTGAGCTTGAGGTAAAGACCGAAGGCGGCGACAAGAATACTCTTGAAATGGCTTACCTTGATACCAAGAACGGCATTGCAGCTGTTATGGAAACCAATGGCAAGGAAGCATTTGAGCTTGTTGAGGAGAGAGAAAGCAAAACTGCTGGTAAGTACACTATCAAGGTCAACGATGACGGTGAGGCTGACAAGATTACCGTAAGCTATGAGCAGAAGTCCGTTAAGGAAATGTTCGGCAAGGAGGTTCAGCTTGGAGAGTACAGCTTCAAGTTCTCGGGTGAGTCGTTTGATGACGCTCCTGAAAAGCTTACTGTAAAGCTCAGCGACGAGGAAAACAAGCTTAATGTAGCATTTAATATGAAGCACGAAGAAAGCGCTTTTGGCTTTAATGTTTCTGTATCTGAGGGTATGTCTGAATCCATCAACTCTGAAACAATGAAGATTGCAGACGCTGTAGATATACTTGCTGATGAAAAGGCTGACGATGAGTACAGCGCAAAGCTTCTTACATACCTGTCCGACAGTGTTGAAAAGAGCAAACTTCTCAACAGCATTCTTGTTGAAGAAAATGTAACTGCCGCATCAGAGCTTCAGGCTTCTATCAAGAAGGCAATGCGTCAGTATGAGCTTTCTAAGAATTACTCTGAGTACAATGAGGAAACTATTTACAATACAAAGAGAGAAGCAAAGAATATTTACAACACTGTCCGTAACTACACCTACAAGATTACTTCCCGTGACGAAGTAAAGGTAAAGCTCTACATTGACAAGGACGGCAAGGTTTCCGTAATTGACAATGCAGGCGTTACACAGGAGGATATGGCAACGGCAATTGAAAAGCTCGGCTACAAGAACTCCTATGTTGAAATCGTAATATGGAACGGCAGAGGCCCTGTCTGCGGCGTAAACGTCGTTAAGACCGATGATAAGGGCAACCTTCCTGAGGCACTGCCCACAGCTTACAACTTCCTTGACAGATTGTACAACTGGGGCACAAGCCAGGATATAAACTATTCGGGTTCGTTTGTTGTCGGCACATATCCCGTTCTTTCCAACGGCGAGGGCGGAAAGACCGCTGAAAACGACAAGGCACTTCTTGAAAAGGTAAAGACAGGCAACGAAGACGCTAAGAAGGCAGCTGAAGCAATCACAGCATATACAGGTCTTAGCTTTAGTGAGAAGAACAGCTATATTCAGTTTGTTGTAGAGGACGGTGTTTGGAGTCTGCACCGCAACGGCGGCGGAACTATCACAGGAAATGGCAATGACCTTGCAGCTTATATGACTGAAAAGCTTGGTGCAGTAAACTCCAAGTATGTGGTTATTTTCTTCAAGGGCAGCACTGTTGCAGGTTCAGCTGCAGGTTCTATTTCCAACATTTATGCTCAGTTTGCTGTTGAAGATTTTGAGGCAGGTTCTACTGAAAGATGGACCTTTGCAGACGGAATTATTGATTCCTATGGTTTCGGCACATACCCTGTTCTTACAAAGGCATCGGAGCTTCCCAGAAAGTATGTTGCTGAAATGTCTGCTACCTGGACTGCCAGAAACGGTGAAACTTATGTAATAACCGAAGAAATCATTGACAATGCATTGTCCTACAGCATTTCAAGATCAAACGGCAGTATCTCCAACATTACAGTAAGAGTAAACAATGAGGATAAATTCACTTATTATCCGAATTTAGAAACTCCCTACATCAGCTATAATTACGGTTCTTACTACAAGGAATAATCAATTTCAAATCCCCCGATTGATTTCGGGGGATTTTTTATGGATATAATTACAAACAAAAAATCCCGAACCAACTGGTTCGGGATTCTAGTTAATTACTTGATATCCTTGTGGTGAGCCTGAAGCGACTTAACACCAAACTGATTGTTGTTCTTGATTGCCTTGATACCCTCTGCGCTTGCCTTTGCAGCAGCCATTGTGGTAATATAGGTGATACGGTGCTTAACAGCGCTCTTGCGGATATAGCTGTCGTCGTGTACGCTTGTCTTGCCAGCAGGAGTGTTGATAATAAGCTGAATATCTCCGTTTGCAATCTTATCGGCAATGTTGGGTCTGCCCTCGTGCATCTTGAATACGTGCTCAGCGGGAATGCCAGCGGCAGTAATCATCTCGTAGCACTTGCCTGTTGCAAGAATATTGAATCCAAGGTCGGAGAATGCCTGTGCAGTTTCAACAAGCTCGGGCTTGTCGAGGTCGCATACGGACAGAAGAACTGTACCCGAAGAGGGGAGGAAGGTCTGCTGTGTAGCTTCCTGTGCCTTGTAGTAAGCCTCGCCAAACGACGGGGAGATACCAAGTGCCTCACCGGTTGAACGCATCTCAGGACCGAGAACGGGGTCAACCTCGGGGAACATATTGAACGGGAACACTGCTTCCTTAACGCCATAGTGAGTAATTGTGCGGTCACGGAGTTCAGGAACAGGGGAGGGTCTGCCAGTAAGCTTGGAGGTGATGATATCGGTTGCAATTTTAACCATATTGATATCACAAACCTTTGATACCAGCGGAACTGTACGGGACGCTCTCGGGTTAGCCTCAAGAACGTATACAGTGTCGCCCTCGATAGCGTACTGCATATTCATAAGTCCGCATACATTCATTTCAATTGCAATGCGGCGTGTGTAATCCTTGATTGTGTCAATCTGCTTCTGGCTGAGGTTTTTCGAGGGAAGAATACAAGCCGAGTCACCAGAGTGAACACCTGCAAGCTCGATATGCTCCATAACAGCAGGAACAAAGCAGTTCTGACCGTCGGAGATAGCGTCAGCCTCACACTCGGTTGCATGGTTGAGGAAACGGTCGATGAGGATAGGTCTGTCAGGTGTAACACCTACTGCCGCAGACATATAAACTCTCATCATTTCATCATCGTGAACGATTTCCATTCCACGTCCGCCAAGAACGTAAGAAGGACGAACCATTACAGGGTAACCGATGCGGTTTGCGATTTCAAGAGCCTCGTCAACATTTACAGCCATACCAGCCTCGGGCATAGGAATGTTGAGTTTTTCCATCATTGCACGGAAGTGGTCGCGGTCCTCTGCGAGGTCAATTGTTTCGGGAGTAGTACCAAGAATGTTTACGCCATACTTCTTGAGGTCGCCTGCAAGGTTAAGCGGTGTCTGACCGCCGAACTGGGCGATTACGCCCACAGGCTTTTCCTTGTCGTGAATAGCGAGAACATCTTCAAGTGTAAGCGGCTCAAAGTAGAGCTTGTCAGAAGTGTCGTAGTCGGTAGAAACAGTTTCGGGGTTGCAGTTTACGATAATCGACTCAAAGCCGAGCTTCTTCAGCGCAAGCGATGCGTGAACACAGCAGTAGTCAAATTCGATACCCTGACCGATTCTGTTAGGACCGCCGCCGAGAATCATAATTTTCGGCTTGTCGGAAACAGGAGTCTTATCCTCAACCTGTGCATAAGTGGAGTAGTAGTAAGCGGAATTTTCTGTGCTGCTTACGTGTACGCCGTTCCATACTTCACAGATGTTGTACTTAAGTCTGGTGTTGCGGATTTCCTCTTCGGAAACCTCAAGAATCTGAGAGAGGTAGCGGTCGGAGAAACCGTCCTCCTTAGCCTTACGGAGAACCTTCTCCTCAGGCACGCTGCCCTTGAGTGCGATGAGAGCCTGCTCTTCTTCAACCAGCTCCTGCATCTGCTCCAAGAACCAACGCTTGATTTTTGTGAGCTTGTAAATCTCTTCGATAGTAGCACCCTTACGGAGCGCCTCATATATGATGAACTGTCTTTCGCTGGAAATAGTGTGCAGCTTGAGAAGCAGCTCGTCCTTTGTAAGTTTGTTAAAGTCTTTAGCAAAGCCAAGGCCGTATCTGCCTGTTTCGAGGGAACGGATAGCCTTCTGGAATGCTTCCTTGTAGGTCTTACCGATGCTCATAACCTCGCCGACAGCCTTCATCTGTGTGCCGAGCTTGTCTTCAGAACCCTTGAACTTCTCAAAAGCCCATCTTGCAAACTTAACTACAACATAGTCGCCGTCAGGCTTGTACTTGTCGAGAGTGCCATACTTTCCGCACGGAATTTCATCAAGTGTAAGACCGCACGCAAGCATTGCCGAAACAAGTGCAATCGGGAAACCTGTTGCCTTAGAAGCAAGCGCAGAAGAACGTGAAGTACGGGGATTGATTTCAATTACAGCGATACGTCCGCTTTCGGGGTCACGTGCGAACTGACAGTTACAGCCGCCGATAACCTCAATAGCTTCGATGATAGCGTAAGACTGACGCTGTAACTCCTCCTGAACGTCCTTGGGAATAGTAAGCATAGGAGCCGTACAGAACGAGTCACCTGTGTGAACACCAACGGGGTCAACGTTTTCGATAAAGCAAACAGTAATCTTATTGTTCTTGGAGTCACGTACAACCTCAAGCTCAAGCTCTTCCCAGCCGCTGATGCCCCCTTCAACGAGCACCTGACCAACAAGGCTTGCCTGAAGTCCACCTTCGCAGACTACCTTCAGTTCGTCTACATTATATACAAGCCCGCCGCCAACGCCGCCCATTGTGTATGCAGGACGGAGAACAACAG
>JAZQBH010000080.1:0-3998 GCA_045545655.1 Oscillospiraceae bacterium | reverse complement strand
GTCATATAGTAATCAAGCGACGTGAGCGTTACGCTGTCGCTGGAAAACATTATGCACAGGCTGACTATTCTTTCAATCGTCAGCAACGGGAAATACGCCAGAAGCAGAACAAGTTTAAGCGTTTCCATAGAAACACTTCGTTTCATTAAATCACTCCTGTAAAAGAATAAGCGGCTCGCTTGCCGAATGACAGGCGCACCGCATTGTTATCGGAATTATTTTCAACAACTCATCAGAATTTGTTGAAAAATATCAGCCACAAAATCAAGCTGTCTGCGGCAGTATGTATGCCTATGCTCAGATGGTCAGACGGTCAGACGGCGATGAACGCTCCGTCGGTGTTGACGGGGGCAATATTCAGCGTGTAGTCACGTTCAGCGTGAAAACCTGCCGCGGCAAGGGCACGCTTTGTACAGTTTTCCGCTGTAGCGGGGGAGTTGTTCTCCTGCGAGAGATGCCCCAGCACCAGATGACGTGTGCCGCTTGCGACAAGCACCTTTGCAAACTCTGCGCACGCATCGTTTGACAGATGTCCCTTGTCGCTGAGTATGCGTCTTTTCAGTTCTGCGTGGTAGTTCGGGTTTTTGCGGAGCATATCAACGTCGTGATTGCTTTCAAGGTACACCGCATTACAGCCCATAAGCGCCTGCTTTGCCTCGTCGGTGACAAAGCCCGTGTCGGTGCAGAACCCGATAAGCTGGTCACGGAATTTTACCTTGTATCCCACGCTTTCAGCCGCATCGTGCGAGGTTGCAAAGCACGAAACCTCGAAAGCGGCGCTCTGGTAGCCGTCCTTTGCGTTGTAGATAACGGCATTCTCGGGGATTTTTTCGCTTTCCCTGAGCGAATATTCCGTGCCCTTTGAGGCAAACACAGGAATTTTCGTGTTCTTAATCAGCATTGCAAGACCTGCGATATGGTCGATATGCTCGTGCGTGATGAACACCGCCTCAATCCCCGACAAATCTGTGCCGATAAGACTGAGTGCGTTTTTAAGCGCACGAAAAGAGCACCCTACGTCGATAAGAACGCCGTGCCCTTGCGTGCCTATAAAAATACAGTTGCCCTTGCTTGAAGAGCAGATAGGATAAATTCTTGCCATAATTCACATTAACAACCGCTGAGCAGATTGCAGTTACATAGCCTGCTGGTGTGTGGTCTGCTCTGCAACGGGGTCGGGCTCGGTAGTCTTGATGATGTTTGCACCAAGCGAACGGAGCTTTACTTCCATATTCTCGTAGCCACGCTCAACGTGGAAGATGTCGTAAATTTCGCTTACGCCCTCTGCGGCAAGCGCCGCAATGATAAGCGCCGCACCAGCTCTGAGGTCGCACGCCTTGACAGGCGCACCCTTGAGGCGGTCAACACCCTCGATAACGGCAACTCTGCCCTCAACGGAGATGTTTGCGCCCATACGGCGAAGCTCGTCTACATAGCGGAAACGGTTGTCGAAGATACTCTCCGTAACCATAGAAGTGCCCTTTGCACAGGTGAGGAACGCAGACATCTGCGGCTGCATATCTGTCGGGAAGCCGGGGTGCGGCATAGTCTTGATAGATGTGCCGACATAGTCCTCGCCGCCGATAACACGCACAGCGTCGTCAAACTGCTCAACCTGAACGCCTATCTTTACAAGCTTGTTGATGATAGGCTCAAGGTGCTTGGGGATTACATTCTTAACCAGCACATCGCCCTTTGTTGCGGCGGCAACAAGCATAAATGTGCCAGCCTCAATCTGGTCGGGGATAACGGAGTAGGTTGTGCCGTGCAGCTTCTGTACGCCACGGATTTTGATTACGTCCGTACCTGCGCCGATAATGTCCGCACCCATAGAGTTCAGACAGTTTGCAAGGTCAACCACGTGTGGCTCTTTTGCGGCATTTTCGATTATGGTAAGACCTTCAGCCTTAACCGCCGCAAAAATTCCGTTTATAGTAGCTCCAACGGAGTTCTTATCGAAGAAAATCTGATTGCCGACCAGCTTGTCAGCCTTGAGGTTAACCATACCTCCGTCGATTTCGCACTCTGCGCCGAGTGCGGAAAAGCACTTCAGATGCTGGTCAATGGGGCGGTCACCGAGATTACAGCCGCCCGGCATAGAAACGTGCGCCGAATGAAATCTTCCAAGCAAAGTGCCGAGAAAATATGTTGTTGCACGCATAAGCTTTGCCTTTTCATAAGGGATAGGCATATTCTGAAGAGGGCGAGGGTCGATTTCAACAGTTGTTTTGTTGAGCATACGGATTTTTGCGCCCATTTCGGACATAATCTGTAAAGCAATAGTTACGTCGCTGATATTCGGAATATTCTCTATAATACAAGGCTCATCAGACAGAATGACCGAGGGAAGAATGGCAACAACAGCATTTTTCGCACCGCTGATTGTTACCTCTCCCGACAGCTTTCCGCCGCCTTTGATAACATATTTTTCCATAAACAAATTCCCCCTGTTCCCCAAATCGGGAACATTTCTATTTATTTTTGTATATGTAAGCCGAAAAACTTCGGCTGATTATCATAATAAATCGTGTGAGCCACGCACAATTATACGTGGTCACACCGATACATTTTTATTATACCACATTATTCATAATTTTTAAAGGGGTAAATTTAAAAAAATGCAAAAAAACCCGAAAAACAGACGTTTTTTTAAAAATTTGTAACATTTAGACAAAACAAAGCAACGCTTTGTTGCGTTTTTGACAACTTTGCTTTTATATCCGTTGATTTAGTATTGTCGATGATGTGCCTGATTAGTCGAGGAAAGGCATACCGCCTTTTCCAGTATGAGGAGGAATATTCCTGCAAACACGTTCCGCACCGACAATGTGGAAATTTCTGTATAGTCCTCATATTATGAAATGAAAAATCTGAACTATGGGGAGCGGCTTGTATTTTTAAAAATACTGTCCTTTTCTGCTTGAATTCTGGCGGAAAATGTGTTATAATAAACTTGTATTGATGTGGAACAACAGTTCCTCTAAACGTGTGAAAGGATTTTGACAAAATGGCAAAGTTGAATGAAAATTTCTTTAAGTTGAAGAAGAATTATCTCTTTATCGAGATTGCAAAGCGTATCAAGGCATATTCTGAAAGTCACCCTGAGGAGGCAAAGCGCCTTATCCGTATGGGTATCGGCGACGTTACACTGCCGCTTGCACCTGTTGTTGTAGAGGCAATGGAAAAGGCTTGCCGTGAAATGGGCGTTAAGGAAACCTTCCGTGGATATGAGGACAGCGGCGCTGGTTACGACTTCCTGCGTAATGCTATTTCCGATTACTACAAGAGCTTCGGCGCAGATGTAGCCGCTGAAGAAATCCGTGTGTCCGACGGTGCGAAGTCCGACTGCGGCAACATCATCGACATTTTCGGCGCAGGCAACACCGTGCTGGTTACCGACCCTGCGTACCCTGTATATGTAGACTCCAACATTATGAACGGCAACGAGGTTATCTTCGCTGACTCTGATGAGAGCAACGGCTTTGCGGCTATGCCCGACAAGTCCGTCAAGGCAGACCTCATCTACCTCTGCTCGCCGAACAACCCCACAGGCTCGGCTTACAATGCCGCTCAGCTTAAGGAGTGGGTTGACTACGCAATCGCAAACAACGCTGTTATCATCTATGACGCCGCTTACGAGGCATTTATCACTGAGCCTGATATTCCTCGTTCCATTTACTGCATTGAGGGCGCTAAGAAGTGTGCAATTGAAATCTGCTCTCTTTCCAAGACTGCCGGCTTTACTGGCACACGCTGCGGCTACACTGTAATCCCCACAGAGCTTGTGCAGAAGGACAGCGAGGGCAATGATGTAAAGCTCTGCGAAATCTGGGCAAGACGTCAGGGCAGTAAGTTCAACGGCGTATCTTATCCTGTTCAGCGTGGCGCAGAGGCTGTGTTCTCCGAAGAGGGTCAGCGTCAGTGCCGTGAGAATATCGCATACTATCAGGAGAATGCACGCATTATCGCAAAGACCTGCGATGAGCTGGGTATCAAGT
>JAZQBH010000079.1:0-4305 GCA_045545655.1 Oscillospiraceae bacterium | reverse complement strand
CTACCACGGTAAGCGTATGATAAACTGGTGCCCCAACTGTAAGACCTCTATTTCCGATATTGAGTGTGAGTATGAGGAACAGGACGGATTTTTCTGGCACATCAGATATCCGTTTGCAGATGGCAACGGATATGTTGAGGTAGCAACAACACGTCCTGAAACACTTCTCGGCGATACCGCTGTTGCAGTAAATCCCAACGACGAGCGTTACACAAACCTTGTGGGCAAAATGCTCAAACTGCCCCTTACCGACAGAGAAATCCCCGTAATCGCTGATGATTACGTTGATATGGAGTTCGGAACAGGCTGTGTTAAGATTACCCCTGCTCACGACCCCAACGACTACGAAGTAGGACTCCGCCACGACCTGCCTGTGCTGAACGTTATGAACAACGACGCTACAATCAACGACGAGTTCGGCGGAAAGTACGCAGGTATGGACAGATATGCCGCAAGAAAGGCTATGGTTGCCGACCTTGAAGAGCTTGGTCTGCTTGTAAAGGTAGAGCCGCACAAGCATAATGTAGGCACTTGCCAGCGTTGTCACACTGTTGTAGAGCCTATGGTTTCCAAGCAGTGGTTCGTTAAGATGAAGGAGCTTGCACAGCCAGCAATTGACGTAGTAAAGAGCGGCGAGCTTCGCTATGTTCCCAAGCGCTTTGAAAACGGTTATCTCTTCTGGATGGAAAACATCCGTGACTGGTGCATTTCCCGTCAGCTCTGGTGGGGACACAGAATTCCTGCATTCTACTGCACAGAGTGCGGTCACGAGGTAATAAGCGAAATTGCAGCCGACATCTGCCCGAAGTGCGGTAAGCCTATGAAGCAGGATGAGGATACACTTGACACCTGGTTCAGCTCTGCGCTGTGGCCGTTCTCAACTCTCGGCTGGCCCGAAAAGACACCCGACCTTGAGTACTTCTACCCGACAACAACACTTGTAACTGGTTACGATATCATTCCGTTCTGGGTTTCAAGAATGATTTTCTCAGGACTTGAGCACACTGGCGTTAAGCCGTTCAAGGACGTTCTCATTCACGGTCTTGTACGTGACGAGCAGGGCAGAAAGATGTCCAAGTCACTCGGCAACGGCGTAGACCCGCTTGAAGTTATCGAGAAGTATGGTGCAGACGCACTTCGTCTTACACTTGTAACAGGCAACGCACCCGGAAACGACACACGCTGGTCTGAAACAAAGATTACCAATTCCCGTAACTTTGTAAACAAGCTGTGGAACGCTTCACGTTACATTCTGATGAATCTTCCCGAAGATTTCGAGGTAGGAAAGCTTCCTGAAAATCTTCCGATTGAAGATAAGTGGGTTCTCTCACTTTACAATGATATGGTGAAGAACGTAACCTCCAACCTTGAGGCTTACGAGCTTGGCGTTGCAGTGCAGAATCTCTACGACTTTGTATGGGATATCTTCTGCGACTGGTACATCGAGCTTACCAAGCCTAGAATTGCAATGGGCGGCGACGCCGCTATTGCAGCGCAGAAGGTGCTTGTATTCATTATGAGCGGCGTTCTGAAGCTTCTGCACCCGTTCATTCCGTTCGTTACAGAAGAAATCTGGCAGTCTATGCCAAGCGGCGACACCGAAAGCATTATGATGGCTAAGTGGTGCGAGTATGACGAAAACCTGTCCTTTAAGAAGGAACAGGAGGAGTTCTCTAAGGTTGTAGACTCTATCCGTGCTGTACGTGCACGCAGAAACGAAATGAACGTACCTCCCTCAAAGAAGGTAACAATGATGGTAGAAACAGACTTTGCAGACATCTTCAGCAATGCAAAGCCGTTCTTTGAAAAGCTTGCCGGTGCAGGTGAGTTTACTGTAACAGACACTCAGCTTACCGAAACAGAGGGAATGGTAACCGTAGTAACATCAAGCGCCAGAATTTTCATCCCTATGGGCGAGCTTGTAAACAAGGAAGAAGAGCGTAAGCGTCTTGAAAAGGAAAAGGCAGCAGCTGAAAAGGATATCGAGTTCCTCAGCAAGAAACTCAACAATCAGGGATTTCTTGCAAAAGCGCCTGCCGAGCAGGTTGAAAAGGAAAAGGAAAAGCTTGCACGTGCAAACGACAAGCTGGAAAAGATTATGCAGTCCTTTAAACAGCTTGCAGATTGATTGTTCAAAGGAGCGTCACTATGCAGGATTTGACATTGGTTGTCCTTGCAGCCGGAATGGGCACACGGTTCGGCAGCAGAATAAAGCAGCTTGAACCGCTCGGCCCGAACGGCGAGCTTATGATAGACTATTCAATTCACGATGCGCTCAGGGTTGGTTTCAACCGTGTGGTGTTTATTATCAGACGTGATATTGAAGAGCTTTTCAAGTCAACTATCGGTAACAGAATTGAAAAGATTGTCGATACAACTTACGTTTATCAGGACGCTGATATTCTGCCTGTGCGTGCAGGTGATTTTCCTCAGCGTGTAAAACCATGGGGAACAGCACAGGCGGTCTACTGCTGTAAGGATACGGTTAAGGGTAAATTCGCTGTAATAAATTCAGATGATTTTTACAGCCCTACAGCCTTTGCGGATTTGGCAGATTTTATGAAAAATCCCACTGCTGACGCCTGCTCCGTAGATTTTCAGCTGAAAAACACACTCTCTGACAGCGGCACTGTAAACAGAGGAATCTGCCGGACCAGCGAGGACGGACTTCTTACGGAAGTGCTTGAGCATAAGCAGATTATGCGTGGCGAGGACGGAATAATCCGTGGAAAATATGACGGGTTTGAAAGAACCCTTGAAGACGACGCAACAGCGTCGATGAATATGTGGGGCTTTAACGAAGGCTTTATGGAAATTGTTACGAGAAGATTTTCCGCATTTCTTGAAAATCTTCAGCCCGATGAACTGGTTTCAGAGCTTACAATCGCACAGGTTGTTGAGCAGGAAATTGAAATGAGGGGTTATCGGGTGCTGGATATTCCCACAAAGGGACAGTGGTTCGGCATTACCTATGAAAGTGATGTGAAACCTACAAAGGCGGCAATACTCGAATATATCGAGAATGGATTTTATCCTTCGCCGCTTTCATTCTGACATCAGGGCAAACGGAAAACGTCTGTCCGCGACAACAGGAGAAGATTTATGCTGATAGTACCAGTAGAAAAGCTGCGTGAAGGAATGCAGCTTGCAGATGATGTTGGTTCTACAACTGCCAATGATTATCAGATTATTCTGAAAAAGGGTATCTACTTATCATCAGGTATGATAGAGATGCTCTTAGAAAAAGGAATAAAGACTGTTCATATAGTCGGCGGTGGAATTGAATATGTCGGCAATAAAAAAGAAACACAAGAAGAAATTGCTCTTGTTCAGAAAAGAGAACGTCGGAATGTTCAGGTCAATGCCAAGATTGGCGAGGCTCTGAAAAATCTTGACGATATCTTTGAGGAAAACACTGAAATCAAAGCCCTTTCTCAGGAGGCTGTCAAGAAGGTTGACAGCATAGCTGATGACATTATAATTGATATTGCCAGCGATTCATCATTCCTTGGAAATCAGATGATAGCACTTCAGAACTATGATGATTATACCTACAAGCATTGTCTGCGTGTAGCGATGTTGTCAGCGAGCGTCTGTGCTCAGCTTGAACTGTCGATTGATGAAACAAAGGAAACCGTAATTGCAGGACTTCTCCACGATATCGGCAAATGCAATATCGACCACGATATTATTGTAAAGCCTGAAAAACTGACAGATGAGGAGTATATGCAGATAAAAAAGCACCCTCTTATCGGTTACAATATTCTCAAGCAAAGCAACAATTACAGCTCAAATATTCTTTCAGGAGTACTGTTTCATCAGGAAAAATACGATGGAAGCGGTTATCCTACGGGCATTTCAGGCGACAAAATTCCGCTTGTTGCAAGAATACTTGCTGTGTGCGACGTGTTTGACGCGCTTACATCAAACCGTCCGTACCGTGTGCCGTGGTCTGTGGCTGAAACTGAGGAGTATATACTTGGCAGCTGCGGAACTCATTTCGATATGAAGGTAACAAGAGCGTTTATGCGTGCATTTAATCCATATCCTGTGGGAACAATGGTGTCGCTTTCAGACGGAAGATATGGTGTGGTTGTGGCGCATAATGAAAACGTGCTCCGTCCTGTGGTTAAAATCCGCGGCGAGTTTTCGGGCGAGGAACTTGACCTTATGAACGATTTCCGTTTCTTGTCAATAACCGTTACAGGTGTCTATGACGGTGAATATTGAGTGTCCCTATGAGCTATGGAAGATAGTTGTATAGAATTATTACAAAGTCACTTTTGATATTGTATCAAAAGTGAC
>JAZQBH010000078.1:0-2850 GCA_045545655.1 Oscillospiraceae bacterium | reverse complement strand
AGTACATTGCGCTGAAGCTCAGGAAGATTATTGATAAAAACGAGCAGTTCATTACGTGAAACTTTCTCTAACATAGAGTTTTCCAGTAATTCTGTGTCAGCTTTGTAAATTATGTTCTCCGGTAGTTTATCTGTTTGATGCTTGTTGTTCTTTTTAAACATATCAACCGACACATTTTTTATGATGGCTGTTACATAATAAATTCGCTGTTCATCTGTACAAGAAAAAAACTTATCCGGATTTTTTGCAATTCTGAGAAAAGTTTCTTGGATAGCGTCTTCAGAGTCCTGTTGATTATGTAGGTGGTCGAAGGATATTGCATAAAGTCTGTGCTTGTTATTTTGGTAGAACTCGGCAAGCTCATTGCGTTGTTCTTCGCTTTCCAAAATTGCCAACGCTGATGATATCACGATATAACCCCCCTTTCTTAAAGATTGTGTATTTCTAAAATATAGTCAAACGGCTTTGTTTTAATCATTTCAGTTGCCTTACTAATCATTCTATCATTTTACAGAAGAATTGTCAAGGACTGCTCTTTTGATAAATTGATTTGTTACGAAAAGCTATGAAAATACCAAAAAAGGCTGTGGAACATAACACAGCCTTTGACTTTAATTATATTTTCCACTGACAAAAAAACTATACCGCATATTCAAGCAGCTTTGCAAGCGCACGGATAGCCGCCTTTCGTTCATCGTCTGAGATACTGCCGCCGTTAAGCGTGCGGAATTTCGCCGAGATTTCAACGCTTCGCCGTCCGTTTGAATTATCAATAAGCCTTATTCTGTAGGCTTTGCACGAACGTTCCATTCCGTTGTACTCATAATTGAGTGTAATGCTGTCTGCAAGACCATTCCACAGCATAAGCGAGGTTGTTTTAAGCATATTGTAATTACCGTTGAGCAAGCCCTTCTGCATTTCACGGCTGCCACTTATTACAGCGGTTTCACCTTTGTCGGAAGAGGTCATTCCGCTGCCGTTTTTCGTCACTTCAAGATACGGAACAAGCGTGGATTTTCCGCCTTTTAAATCGCTGAGCAAGTCAAGCAGTGTCGCTTTCGGGGAAACGCCCATCTCATAAGCATTCTCTATAAGTGCAAGCGGTTTTTCAGCGGAAGTAATCCCCTCGGTGAATTTAAGATCGGTTATCGCCTCTGCACTGTCAGCACAGCAGATGGGCATATTAAGACTGCACCGCATATCGTAATACAGCGTATCAAGCATATCTGCCGCACTGTATAATTCAAAGCCCTTGCCCAGTATTACAAGCTTGGTTTCGCACATATAGATACGTTTTCCGTCAACAAGCGAGATGCTGTCTATTGCCTCGGCAAAGGTGCTTCCCTCGCCTGTTACTTTTATTACATTCTCCTTTGACGCGTCTATGGTATTTCCGCCGCTTCCGCCACTGCTGAACAGCAATGCGTTTACACGATAGCCGTTGTTGTAGTCCACCGCAACAGCCTGAACTATCGCACGACTGCCGATTTTGCTTGCGTCGCCCTGTGCGGAACACCCAGACAGCATAAATGCGCAGATTATTGTGAGAACAATCAGTTTTTTCATTTTTCCCTCCTTGTTGCATTACGAACTGACATAACAGCCTGCTTTGCACACAAGAGGAACACTCCCGCTCTGAACGCACAGCACAGCACCCACACCGCAGATGTCCAGCCGTCTATCCGCTTGAAGAATACTACATCTGCAAGAGATGCCGCCGCAATGAATGGATACTCAACCGTTCCGTACATATCACGCAGAACAAGTCGGCAGGCAACCTCAAGTCCTGCTGTGGTGATAATTGCTGTAAGTCCGAACAGCAGACCGCATTTTCCGACCGAGCTTGATTTTTTCCTCGCCGTAAGCGGAAGAAGCGCCGTGAATATCAGATAATCGCCACTTCTGCCCATACAGCGTATCACATCTGCAACAAACGATTTAAGCTCCGTCTGAAATACCAGATCAACGGGCGGCAATCTGTAATACTCTATATCCGCAAGCACTACCGCAAGCGTCAACACACCAGCAACCACAAGAAACAGCGAACCAGCCCTTGCCGCCGCCTCTGCACCCATAAAAGCTGTATAAACAGCAAACGCCGCTGATATGACCGCAATCACCCACATTGACGAATGATTAAGCAGATTTTTTATGGCAAATTCAGACGAGCAGAACACTGCCGCTACCGCTGAAATTATCATAAGCAATGCCGCTGTTAAGGCAGTAACCCAGCCGAAGAAGCGGTTTTTCCGATGAACTGCCCCATAAAAATCCTCTCCGTGAAAAGAATAAATTATTGCAGGAAGTGCCAGCAGCAGTTGTATCACCTCTGCCGCCGCTACGGCAAAGGCATTTGCAAAGGTGCTGTCTGAAATTGTTCGTGGATATACAATTTCGCCCGCAATACGTGTGAGTATCAGCAGGCAGAACAACTGCGAAGTACTTATTCTGTTGTTTGTTTTAGTCATCAGCGTCTGCTCCGTTCAGATTTTGTAATACAATCTCACTTTTAGCAAGCTTTTTCCAGCCGCTCCGGATAAACATATCCCTCGAAGCCCTCGGCGAGAACGGCGAAACAGGCGACATATACGGTATTCCATAGGTTGACAGCGAACACATCTTGATTATAACCACGCCAGCCAACAGGAAAAGTCCATACAGCCCGAACACTCCGCCTGCAATTATATACAAAAACCGCAGAACAACCGTTCTTTCATACTGTGATGGCACAACAAAACTGCATAGTCCCGAAAGTGCCACTACCAGAACCATCGGTGCTCCGATAAGCCCAGCCGAAACGGTAATTTCGCCGATTACAAGTCCGCCTACTACCCCGATAGCGTGACCGAT
>JAZQBH010000077.1:0-6381 GCA_045545655.1 Oscillospiraceae bacterium | reverse complement strand
CCGTTGTTTTTAGAGTTTGCAATATTCGTTACAAGATTATCAGCAGACTTCTTACCGAAACGCTCCAGAGCAGCTAACTGCTGAACGTCAAGCGTGTAGAGGTCTGCAACATCGTGAACCAGATCTTCACTCACGAGCTGTTCTACAATAGCCTCGCCAAGTCCGTCGATATTCATTGCGCCCCTTGAAGCAAAATGCTCTATTGAACGCAACAACTGCGCAGGACAGCTTATATTCGGACAGCGGATTACTGCCTCGTCCTCGTCACGGACAGTAGCAGAGCCGCACACAGGGCAAGTATCGGGAATAAGGAACACTTCCGAATTTTCAGCGTGTGCTGCCGACCGCACTACCTCGGGGATAATGTCGCCTGCCTTGCGGACAACTATTGTGTCACCGATACGGATATCCTTTTCGGTGATGTAATCCTGATTGTGGAGCACTGCTCTCGACACTGACGTTCCAGCAAGCTGAACGCTGTCGAACACCGCAACAGGCGTAAGCGCACCAGTTCTTCCGACATTTATCTCAATGGAACGCAGAACGGTTTCCTTTTCCTCAGGCGGATACTTGAACGCAACCGCCCACTTGGGAACTTTTGTAGTTGAGCCTATCTCACTTCGAAGTGCGATATTATTCACCTTAACAACTGCACCGTCAATATCAAAAGGCAGTGACTGACGAAGTCGTCCGATTTCCTCAATACACTCTACAACCTCATCGGCTGTATGGCAAACCTTGTAATCAGGAATAACCGCAAATCCAAGCTCGGTCAGTTTCTCAAGTGACTGGCTGTGAGTGGTATATTCAACACCCTCTGAACGCTGAATATTAAAGCAGAAAATATCAAGCTTTCGTGAAGCTGTCACCTTGCTGTCCTTCTGCCTTAGTGAGCCTGCCGCCGCATTTCTCGGATTTTTCGGCAGCTGACCGCCGTTTTTCTCCTGTAGTTCGCATAGCTCGCCAAAGCTCTTTTTGGACATATACACTTCTCCACGCACCTCAAGCTGTGGAATTGCCTGTGGCAGCTTTAACGGCACGGAGCGGATAGTTTTTATATTTGGGGTGATGTCCTCGCCTACAAAGCCATCACCTCTTGTAGAACCACGCACGAGTATACCGTTTTCGTATTCAAGCGAAACGGATAAGCCGTCAATCTTGGGTTCAACGGTAAACTCGTCTGCTCCGTCTGCCTTGACACGCTCGATAAAGGAGCGTACCTCTGATACATCGAACACGTCCTGAAGACTGCCCATCTGAACAACGTGCTGTACCTTCTCAAAAGTGTTCTGCGCAGAGCCGCCTACTCTCTGTGAAGGAGATGTCGGTGACAGCAGTTCGGGAAACTGTTCTTCCAGCGAGCGCAGTTCCCTCATAAGAGCGTCATACTCATCGTCCTGCAGAGTTGGATTATCCAAATCATAGTATGCATGGTTTGCTTTTTCCAGCTGAACGGTCAGCTGTTCTATTCGTTTTTTTGCTTCTTCTTTATTCAAGTTACCCTCCCTTTCAGGGCAGTGCCGCACCATAATCGTTGATTATTCCAGGGATATCCCCTGCGTCAGTTACAATGTGTGTATACGCCTCTGGAACTCTTCCGACAATAACCGTTTCTGCGGCAACAATCGACGTTGAAACAGGCACCCGTGAAGAAAACCCAGGAATAACCGCGTCTACCTCAGCGTCGATTTCAATAATAATTCTGTGGAGCGTCTGATTGATACCAGCCTCGTTGAACTCGCTGACAATCGTAGTTTTTGCCGCACCAAGCGGCTCAACGCTCATACCGACATCAAAACCTCTTCCGTGAAGCATCTGTATTCCAAGCAGTGTGCCAATCGGAATTTCAATGTCTATCGCTGATATTCTTTCAATCTCACGCTGAACTCTTGCGGCTATATTCGACTTCAAAGCGTTGATGTTGGTTACATTGCTTTCAATCGAGATAACCTCGCCGCTGTCGTTGGTTGTGAGAGTGACAAACTGCGAATATTCTGCCTTGCCACGTTCAAGCTCTGCGCTTACCGCAGAATTCAGAATACCCGTTAATGCCTCGTGGCATTGCAGTCTGTTCATTGTTTCAATGACTGGTCTTAAGCTAAGGTCAACCATAAACAGCAGACCGAGCATTATCAGCGACAATGCAATAAGCTTAACACCAAGTTTATGAAGTATACTTTTACGTTTTACGGACATATCCCTCACCCCTCTCACACATTATATGTGAGAGGAATGAAAAAGTGTCTTTTTGAGAGCGGTTTACTCGTTGATAAATGCCTCGAATGCCTTGTATGCCGCATAAACATCAGTTTTTGCGGTTATCTCAAACGGAGCATGCATACTCATAACAGGCACACCTACATCAATTGTGTCGATGTTGAGATTTGCGATATAAGCCGCAACTGTTCCGCCGCCGCCCAAGTCTACCTTACCAAGCTCACCTGTCTGCCAGAGAACATTGTTTCTGTCGAGCAGTGAACGGATTTCGCCGACAAACTCAGCAGATGCGTCGGAAGTGCCGCTCTTGCCTCTTGAGCCTGTGTATTTTGTAACGCAAACGCCGCCGTTAAGCACACAGGAATTGTTCTTCTCAAATGCGTCGGGGAACGTGGGGTCAAACGCCGCATTAACGTCAGCAGACAGACAGCGTGACTTAGACATAACATCTCTTCCCTCTGCACCAAACACCGAAGCAAGGTCAGAAATAAAATACTTGAGATATGCAGAACACAGACCTGTGTTTCCATCAGAGCCTGTTTCCTCCTTGTCAGTGAGAACTGCAACTGCTGTTCTCTCGGGATTTTCAAGTTCGAGGATTGCCATAAGCTCGGTATATGCGCACACTCTGTCGTCCTGACCATAACCGCCAACAAGGCTTCTGTCAAAGCCGACATCTGCCGCCTTGAACGCAGGAACTGCCTCAAGCTCAGCAGAAAGGAAATCTGCCTCAGTAATACCGTACTTTTCGTTGAGCATTACCATAATATTAAGCTTTACAGCCTCGCTCGCTTCATCGTCCTTGAACGGACGTGAGCCTACAAGTATATTGAGCTCCTCGCCCTTTACAATCTCGGTTGCCGCACGCTTCATCTGTGCTGTTGCAAGGTGCGGAAGAAGGTCGGATACGCAGAACACGGGGTCGCCCTCGTCCTCACCGATACGGACTGTAACCTTACTGCCGTCCGCCTTAACAATTACTCCGTGCAGTGAAAGCGGAATTGTCGGCCACTGATACTTCTTTATTCCGCCGTAATAGTGGGTTTTGAAGTAAGCAAGCTCGTCCTTTTCGTAGAGAGGATTCTGCTTGAGGTCAATGCGTGGGGAGTCGATATGAGCCGCCACAAGATTTACACCATTTTCAATCGGCTGCTTGCCGATTACAGCAAGAATAACCGCCTTTTCACGGTTTACAATATACACCTTGTCGCCTGCCTTGTAGGACCTGGACTTATCAAAAATCTCAAATCCTGCGGCTTTTGCCTTTTCCTCGATAAAAGCGGCAGCTTCACGTTCAGTCTTGCCGACATCAAGGAACTGCTTGTAGCCCTCGCAGAACTTGGTGCACTTTTCAATTTCCTCGTCAGTCATACGAAGGAAGGAGTTTTTCTTCTGCATAAAGAGCTTTTCTTTAAGCTCCTTTGCTGCATTCTTTGTTTCGCTCATAGTATTTACCCTTTCTTTTATTTATCTTCTTTGTTATACAGACGCAGATAAACGTCCATTGCATTTGTTATTTTTGATACATAGTGTGCCGTATCACCAATAGGAATTACGTCAAGGTGAACGCCATCTGGCGAATATTCGGGGTTATCCAGCCACTTGTTGACGTTTCCACGACCTGCGTGATATGCCGCCGCGGCAACCTCGTAACTGCCGAACTCCTCATACAGATACGCCAACAACCAGCACCCGTACTTTATGTTGAGTTCGGGGTTAAACATATCGTAGTAGACCGCTTCTTCATCACCCATACGGAACTTTATCCAGTCGAAGGTATCCTCCATAATCTGCATAAGTCCTCTTGCACCGACCTGTGAAACAGCGTCGGACTTAAAGCCGCTCTCCGTGCGGATAACCGCATAAACAAAATACTTGTCAACACCGTACTCATTGGAATACTTTTCAACATAATTCTGATATTTTATAGGATAGGATTTATCAAGATAAATTCCATATCCGAAATATCCGACAAGACCCAGCAGAATACCGATTATAACCAGTACCGCCAGAACAACGGGCGCTTTACTTCGATTTTGTCTTCTATATTTTTTGCTTTTTGTCATAGTTCACCAATAATTTTCTTTATAACCTCATCGGCATTTCTTTCAAGTTCTTCCTGCGTATCACTATTGACGATAGTATAATCGGAATGTTCCTTAAAAAAATCAAAGTCATGCTGTGATTTGAGCCTTGCCCTAGCACTTTCGATAGAAATATTATCACGCTTGGATATCCGCTCAACACACACATCAAAATCTGCTGTAACGCTGATAATTTTGGTGCAAAGAATATCAAGTCCCGACTCGAATAGCGTAGGTGCGTCAAGAATTACAGTTTTTCCGCTTAATTTAATTCTTTTGATTATCTCAAAAGTAATATACGGAAAAATTATCTGATTATATAAAACACGTTTCTTATTATCGGAAAATATAAGTCGGGCGGTTTCTGCACGGTTAAGAGTGCCATCAGTGTTGATTACATCGCCGCTGAAACGTTCCCTTATTTCATTCAGAAAAACAGGGTTTGCCGCAACCAATCTTGCAACTTCATCGCAGTTTATTACATCATCAAACCGCTTACATAAAGAAGAGCATACCGTAGATTTACCAGCTCCGCTCATTCCTGTAATTCCTATTATATCTATATTCGGCAAACAGAGCATTATTATACTCCCATAATCTTAATTTAAGGTTCAAGTATACGGAAAGCCGCCGCACGAAGCAATCGGTTATACACTGCAAGACCCATTTCATCAGAAAACGGCATTTCTACCAGAACTGTCTGTGTACCTATTTCGTCAGCCTTACGCAGTAATGCAAACAGTCTTTTCGCCTGTTCAGCTGAGGTGTTTCCGTAGTCAACGAAAAAGCCTCTTTCCTCAACACCTGCACCAAATGCAAGAATATCGCTGTGTGTGCGAGAGAAGTCAATGCAGAAATCCTCAAAAGCTTTTCCGTGTGCGTTTATTATGTACACATCAGCTTTCGGAGAATAGTGCTTGTATTTCATTCCGGGCGACAGCACTTCATCGTCTGAATGCGGCTGTGCGGTTACAGCCTTATCAACCTCAACCTCGCCGAATTCTGACAAATCAGCAGGAGTAACTCCGCCAGGACGAAGTATTCTGATTTTATCGTCTTTGAAGCAGATAACGGTGCTTTCCACACCGACAGCACACTCGCCGCCATCAATAATAAGCGGAATTTTTCCGTTCATATCCTCGTAAACGTGCTGTGCTTTTGTAGGACTGGGTTTTCCCGAGGTATTTGCAGACGGAGCGGCTAACGGAAATCCACACTTTCTTATAATCTTCCGTGCCGCCTCGTTATCGGGCATTCTTACAGCAACAGTTGACAATCCTCCGCTTGTTGTATCGGGAACAATATCCGACTTTTCAAAAATCATAGTAAGCGGACCAGCCCAGAATTTTTCTCCAAGCCTTTGCGCTATATCAGGAATATCCTTCACTAAGGGTTTCAGCATATCGAAATCGCTTATATGCACAATCAAAGGGTTATCCTGCGGTCTGCCTTTTGCTGTGAAAATCTCACGGACAGCATTGCTGTCAAGAGCGTTTGCCGCTAATCCGTAAACTGTTTCAGTAGGGATAGCAACAAGTCCGCTATTTCTGAGAATCTCAGCAGCATAGTCAGCGCTTTTATCATCAAACGGTTTTATCTCCGTCAGCATTCATTCACCCTCTTAAAATACATAATTAACCCTGTGCCTTTGCAAGAAGTTCAGTTCGCTCCGCCAGACGCAGAGCCTCGAAAACCTCGTCGCAGTTACCGTTCATCATTTCATCAAGTTTATACAAAGTAAGGCCTATCCTGTGGTCAGTTACACGTGACTGCGGATAGTTGTATGTGCGAATACGCTCAGAGCGGTCGCCTGTGCCTACCTGAGTACGTCTTTCCTCAGCGATTGCACTGTCACGCGCATTCTTTTCGGTTTCATATAATTTTGAATAAAGCATTTTCATTGCCTTATCCTTATTCTTCATCTGAGAGCGTTCTTCCTGGCACTCCACAACAAATCCCGTGGGGTTATGGATGATACGCACTGCACTTTCAGTCTTGTTGATATGCTGACCGCCTGCACCGCTTGCACGGTATGTCTGTATAGTAAGGTCAGCGGGATTGATATTTACGTCAACCTCTT
>JAZQBH010000076.1:0-3507 GCA_045545655.1 Oscillospiraceae bacterium | reverse complement strand
ACATGGCTACGATCCGACTTAATGAGTGGGGCTTTGGTGATATCAAGAATGTATTTACAATTCATAATATAGGATATCAGGGTCAGTACGGACTTGAACTTGTAAAGGAAATTATCGGTATTCCTCCGCACAATGTAAATATCCTTGAGTATGACAGAGATGTCAACTTTATGAAGGGTGCTATTGAGGTTGCTGATAAGGTTACTACTGTTTCTCCCACTTATGCAAAGGAAATTCTCGACCCGTGGTTCTCTCATGGACTTGACAGAATACTGCGTAACAAGCAGTATAAGACCTGCGGCTTCCTGAATGGTATTGATACAGATTTGTACAATCCTGAAACTGATGAAGGAATTCGTTCCAAGTTCTCAGCAAGAAGCCATAAGGGTAAGGCGGCATGTAAGTCTGCACTGTTTGAGGAGTTCGGAATGCCGCAGTACGATATTCCTCTTATTGCAATGATTTCAAGATTTGCCGACCACAAGGGCTTTGATCTAGTTAAGTATGTGTTCGACGAGATTATAGCTACTGATGTTCAGGTTATGATTCTTGGTTCGGGTGAGAAGGTATATGAGGACTTCTTCCAGGAAATGCACTGGCGCTATCCTGATAAGGTTGGCTTCTACCGTGGATATAATCCTCAGCTTGCAAAGCGTTTGTATGCTGGTGCGGATATGTTCCTTATGCCGTCTAAGAGCGAGCCTTGCGGTCTTGCCCAGATGATAGCTTGCAGATACGGCACAATTCCGATTGTCCGTGCAACAGGCGGTCTACGCGACAGTATCGCAGACGCTGGCGACAACGGTATAGGATTTACCTTCCAGAGCTACAACGCAGGTGATATGCTCAATTCCATCAGACGTGCGAAGGGTTACTATGATAACAAGTCTGAGTGGTCTAAGCTTGTTACACGTGCAATGAAGGCTGATTTCAGCTGGGCAAGCTCTGCTAAGCTTTATCTTGGTTTGTACAGCGATTTGTGCGGTCAGTAATTTGGAGAGTTATTTTATGGAAGCGATAAGACTTGCAGGTAAAAAGCATTTAATCAGCGATGATTTTTCGGGCTTTTTTTCCAACTATTCCTATGAAGTTGATTTTTCTTTTAAGCATACCAAATCCCACGCTGGTGAAGTAGAACTTCTTTGTACCTACGCTCCCGACAGCGAGTATGGCAACGAAGGAGATTTTCCTTACATAGCCGTTCAGGAAGATGATGACGTATATTGTGCGGTTGATGAGTACAGAGAAAGTGGCAGTTGTGAAAATGCTGTTGAGTTCGTTCCTCTTTCGGGTAAGTTTCTGTTCAAGGCAAAAATCAACTATTACAGTTATATGATGTACTTTTATGGCTTTGAACGTAAAGACGAGGATTGCTCTCCAGCAGGACTTTGCCTCGTTTATCATAAGGATATCGTTGGAACTGAAAGCGAAAAAATGTTGATGAAAGTGCTTGACGAAGCCGCTGAAAGTTTTGTAATCGGCGCTGAATAATGTGAATTTTATGTCAAATCCCACAGATTTCTGTGGGATTTGTGTTTTTTTATGAAAGTATCACAAAAAACACTTGAAATATCTTCCGAAATGTGGTATAATACTAAAGATAATTATTATTCTTCGAAAGGATGTTTATTATGGCTAAGGTTGCTGTTCTGGGCTACGGTGTTGTAGGCTCGGGTACGGTTGAGGTTTTTTATAAGAATAAAGAAAACCTTGAAAAGAAAGCAGGCGAAGAGCTTGACATTAAATATATTCTTGATTTGAGGGATTTTCCTGATAGTCCGTTTGCTGACAAGTTCGTAAAGGATTTTGATGTTATTCTTAATGACCCTGAGGTAAGTGTTGTTACAGAAGTAATCGGCGGATTGAAGCCTGCTTACGACTTTGTAAAGTCCTCTCTGCTTGCTGGCAAGAGCGTTGTTACTTCCAACAAGGAGCTTGTTGCGGCAAAAGGTGCTGAGCTTCTGAAGATTGCAAAAGAGAAGAACGTAAACTTCTTCTTTGAAGCAAGTGTAGGCGGCGGTATTCCGATTATCAGACCTATCCACACTTGTCTTGAAGCAAATGAAATAAAGGAAATTGCTGGCATTCTTAATGGTACTACAAACTTTATCCTCACAAAGATGATAAGAGATGGAATGAACTTTGACGAGGCTCTTAAGATTGCTCAGCAGCTTGGTTATGCAGAACGTAACCCTGCAGCTGACGTTGAGGGTATCGACGCTTGCAGAAAGATTTGTATTCTTGCATCTCTCGCATTTGGCAGACACGTATATCCTGACAGCGTTTACACTGAGGGTATCACCAAGGTTACTCTTGAGGACGTAAGCTACTGCGATAACTGTGATTGCAAGATTAAGCTTATCGGTTGTGCAAAGCGTGAGGGCGACGAGATTTCAGTTGGTGTGTTCCCGGCTGTAGTTAAGGACGAAAGCCAGCTTGCAGGCGTAAGCGACGTATTCAATGCAATTCTTGTCCGTGGTGACGCAACAGGTGATGTTGTGTTCTACGGAAAGGGTGCAGGTAAGCTTCCTACTGCAAGTGCTGTTGTATCCGATATTGTTTCGGCTGTAAAGCATTCTGGAACAAGCCGTTCTCTTACCTGGGCAGACAGCGAACAGAGCTTTGTTCGTCCGTTCGATAAGTTTGAATGTGCGAACTATATCCGTGTTGTTGCTAAGGATAAGGCAGCAGCAGAAGCTGTAATAAAGGCTGAATTCAAGGGTGTTGAGTTCCTTTCAAGAAACAATATGCCTGAAAATGAAATTGCGTTTATTGCTGACGTAATGACTGAAGAAGAAGTAAATGCTGCTTGCGGTAAGCTTTCTGAGTGCGCTGATATTCTTGGAAGAATCCGTGCTCTTGATTATTGATTAAGTTATACATAATTCGGGGGTGTTATTATGGCTGAAGAACTAAAGTACAAGCGTGTTCTGCTCAAGCTGAGCGGAGAGGCTCTTGCGGGAAACAAGGAATCTGGTCTGGATTTTGCGACTGTTGAAAATATCTGCAAGAGTATTAAGAAGACTGCTGACGCAGGTGCGCATATTGGTATTGTTGTCGGCGGCGGCAACTTCTGGAGAGGACGTGACTCCAAGTCCTCTGATAGAGCAAGAGCAGACCACATCGGAATGCTTGCTACAACTATGAATGCGCTTGCAATTGCAGATGTGCTTGAGGGACTTGGTTGTGTTGTGCGTGTTCAGACTGCGATTACAATGCAGCAGGTTGCAGAGCCGTTTATTCTCGGCAAGGCTCTTCGTCACTGGGAAAAGGGCAGAATTGTAATTTTCGGTTGTGGCACGGGTAATCCGTTCTTCTCAACTGATAGTGCGGCATCTCTCAGAGCTGCTGAACTTAAGGCTGACGTTATTCTCAAGGCTACAATGGTTGATGGAATTTATGATAAAGACCCCAAGAAGTATCCCGAAGCTGTAAAGTATGACAAGATTTCTCACGTTGAGGTTCTTGCAAAGCGTCTTCAGGTTATGGACAGCACAGCTGCTGCTA
>JAZQBH010000075.1:0-6389 GCA_045545655.1 Oscillospiraceae bacterium | reverse complement strand
GTGCGTGATTTCATCAAGGCACTTTTCAAGCTCACGGCTGCCTATTCCCACAGCCTTGAAGCTGTATACGGTTTCAAGTATCTTCTGTGCAAAGCCTCTCTTTTTTCTGATACTGCCAAGCACGGAAAGCTCTGCTTTTGTGTCAGCGATAGCCTTGTACATTGCTATGCTTTTTACGATATCATCGGCAATGGGCAGTGCCTGTCCGCTTGCGGCAAGCACCTCGTTTACAAGCGAAGAAAACGTTCTGATTTCAAGCTGTCCGCTGCGTGTGAGAAGTCCGTTTTCTTCAAGAAGCGAATACATAGCACGTTCGGTTGCATATTCAAACTGCTCAGGAACGATATATATAATCCGCCTCACGGTCGGCTGTGTTTTCAGCGTGTTGAGAAGCTCCGTGCGGACTTTTCCTGATACATCAAGGTTTGCAGTGCCTGCGGCAAACTTAACCATTCAATTGCTCCTTATCCTTGTAACATTCATTTACCGAATAGACGAATTCTTTTCCTGTCTGCGACACCTTTTCGATTATGCCCATAGTCCGCAGTATTTCGGTACGCAGAGAAGTGCGGCTTTCGTTAGCCGCCGCACAGAGCTGTTTTTTGGTGAACTGCTCCGCAAGTCCGTCGGGAAGAAAAACTGTATAGTCCCTCGCACAGCTGAGCGTAATTCCGCCAAGCAGTTCAAGCGGCGCTTTTTCGATTGTGCATTTTTTTCGGATATGCTTGCGGGCAATATCGGGAATTTCCTCGCCGCTGAAATAAACACGCTTTTCAGCGGAAATTTCAGCAAGGATTACACGCAGATTTTCGTGATTTAAAAATTTTCGGATTGAATAAAGCTCATCAAACACATCGAGATTTGATTTCAGGTTACGGAAAGGCGTTTCCTTCACAATCTCGCCGCTGTCGGAGCGTATGTATACTATCCGTGATTTGCGAATTATGGGGTGAACCACCGTCACCCGTGAGCAGGAAAGGAACACCTCAAGCTTTTCGTTCAGCCTGTGAAGTCCCTTTGTCTGTATTTCAAAAATTCCGTCCTCGCACACTGCGTCAGCAAAATAACTGCCGATTCTGATTTCCTGTTCATCGCAGTATGGGGCGAAGAAATGCTTGAATGCGGAATGTATCAGCTTTTCGTTCTGCGTACCTACAGAGCCGTGCAAACCTGCGCCATTACGCATTGAAGCGGTTTTCACCGCTTCAATAAATCTATTCTTTTCGTTTAATAAAACTTGCATTCGTCAACAACAAATCTATGGCTGAGCATATATTCACGCAGCTGCTCCATTGTGGGCAGACAGTCAAGCTCGCCTTCAGCCTGTATTGCAATACAGCCGCACGCATTTGCACGTACAACTGCCTCTGACAGCGGAATTTCTTCCGTAATGCCGCTTATAAGTCCTGCGGCAAATGCGCTTCCTGCGCCGCTGGTGTCAACTACCTTGTCAGCCTGGAATGTAGGAGCATATCCCGACTCCTTTGCGCTCTTGTAGAATGCACCCTTCTTGTCAAGCGTAACAACAATTTTAGCCGCGCCCATTTCAAGATAGTACTTTGCAACGTCCTCGGGCTGTTGTCTGCCGCAGAGTGCTACCGCTTCTTCAATGCTTGGCACGAACACCACGCCAGCCGACGCTACTTCGTTGATTATATCATACTTATCAGCGGAGATATCGGCAAGGTCGGGGTCGAATACAACAGGAATAGAAAAATCAGCGCAGCGTCTGCAAAGCTCCTTTGCCATATATCTGCACTTTTCTGATGCGGTCGGAAACTCTCCGGAGAAATAAACAGCCGAAAACAGTTCAAGGTCGGGGAAACGGTCGTTTTCTGTGATAAATTCCGTTTCAAGTCCCAGTCGCTTTAATCCTTCAGACAATCCTGTGGGAATGTTTTTTCCTGCAATCAGAATTTTCAACATCTAATCACTGCCTTTCAAAAAACTTTATATTTCCGTCAGCATAAGCAAAGCCCGCAAATCCGAAGTTCTGAAGTCTATTGAGGAATGCACCGAGCTTTTTGGGTTTCTTGTAAATTGCAACGTCATACTGGCTGCGGAGTTCCTCAGCCTTTGTGTATGCCGCCATATAGTCGTCATCGTAGAATACTGCAATCTTTTCAATTGCAGACGCCTTGCGGTTTTCCTCTGAGAGAATGCTGAAAATACGCTCAAATCCGATGGAGAAACCGCACGCAGGAATATCCTCGCCGAGGAATTTTCCTATAAGCTTATCGTATCTTCCGCCGCCTGCAACAGAGCTTCCGAATTTCTCAGAACGCACCTCGAATACAGTGCCTGTGTAGTAGCCCTGTCCACGAACAAGTGAAACGTCATACTCGATTTTATATCTGCCGTCTGCGATAGCCTCGCTCTGCGAGATAATGCCGCTCAGGCGTTCAGTGGCTTCAGCACCTACGATTTCGCTTACCTCGCTGAGAGTTACAGGCATCTTTGCCAACAGATTTGTAAGTCCGTCTATTGCGGACTGTTCAAAGCCCTTTTCAAGAAGCTCAGCGGCAACGCCTTCAGCGCCGATTTTATCCAGCTTGTCAAAGCTTACGCATACAGTGGAAAGCTCGTCCTTCGGGAAACCAAGCTTTTCAAGCAGTGCAAGCAGTACAGCCTTGTCGTTGATACGTACAGTAAAGCCGCCGATTTCCAGTGCCATAAGCGCCTTAGCAGTAACGGAGATAAGTTCGATTTCGCACTCGGGCTCGCTGTCACCGATAACGTCGATATCGCACTGCATAAACTCACGGAGTCTGCCCTTCTGGGGGTTTTCTGCACGGTATACCTTGTCCATCTGGATTGCCTTGAACGGAGTAGGCAGTTCCTGACGGTTTGACGCAAAGTAGCGTGTAAGCGGCAGAGTGAGGTCATAACGCAGACCCATATCGCACAAGCCGGCCTCATCGTTGTTGTCAAGTGCCTTGCGGAGCTTATCGCCACGCTTGAGAATCTTGAAGATAAGGTTCAGGTTGTCGCCGCCGTCGCTTTTGTCGAGGTTTTCAATGTCCTCAACGGCCGGGGTCATTATTCTGGAAAAGCCGTTCTTACGGTAGATTTCAAATATAGTCTGCTGAATTTTTTCACGAAGTTCAGCCTCAGCAGGGAGAAAATCACGGGTACCTTTAACGCATTTTATTTTCATAGTTTCAAGTTGTCCTTTCAATTTGCGAAAATCTGCAGATACGGGCTTGTCCTGATTTATCTGATATCGGAGTAAAACCCGTTTCACACAGAATTTTCCTTATTAAAAATATTATATCATCACATACGGAATTTGTCAAGCCGCAAAGCGAAATTTTAACAGTGTATCCGAACGCTTGCGATAAGATTGAAACGTTTGTATTATCAGACGAAAATTGTAAATTGTTGTTAAAAGGTGCAAAAATCATATACTGGGGACTAGTATTTTTAGTTAATTTATATCTTGCGAAATGATTTTATTTCTGATAAAATAGAATTGTATTTTACTATATTGTAAGATTTATTGGATTTGGATTATGTTTAGGAGGATTTCAAATGAATTGTCCGTTTTGTAATTTTGAACTTCCCGACGGCGCAATGTTCTGCGGAAGCTGCGGAAAGAAGCTGTCTGAAGTTCAGGAACAGCCTGCAGAAACTGCAGAGACTGTAGAAACCACAGAGATTGCAGAAGTTACAGAGGCTGCAGGAGCCCCCGTTCAGGAAACTGAAGCAGCTGAAGTTGCTGAAGCCGTAGAAACCGTTGAAGAATCTGCCGCTGAGGCACAGGAGCAGAGCGGTTCCGTTCTTTCTTCTACTTTTGCTCCCCCTGAAACAGCTGTAGAGGTAACTGCTGCGGCTGAAACAGATACACCTGCAGAAGAGGTTGCTGCTGTTGAAACTGTTGAGGAGGTTGCAGAAGTTTCAGAAGCTGTACAGGAAACTGTCAGCGAGGCTGCAGAGTCTGTTTCCGCTGAAAGTACTGTAACAACCGCAGAAGCACCTGTTGAAGCTGTTTCTGTTACTTCCGTTGATACAGCAAAGGCAGAAGCGCCTAAGGCTGGCGGCGTTGATATCGGTGCGGCTGTTCAGGAAGATGTTCAGCAGGCGGCTGCCGCTATCAAGAACAAGGATTTTAACTCGCTTTTCAAGAGCAAGACATTCATTGTATGCGCTGTACTGATTGTTCTCGTTCTGCTTATTATTATCGTAGCAGGAGTTTCAGCGGCTGCGGCAGGCGGCTCCAAGTACGAAACAAAGGGCTCTTACTACTTTGTTGAAAGCGACGACGAGGGATTTTTCTTCTACAACGGCAAGCAGGTTAAGGGCATTGACCTTACTGATAATGCTGACGCTATTGCATATTCTCCCGATGGCACTACTATTCTTGTTGAAGACGAGGAAGACCTCTACATAATTAAGAGCGGAAAAGCTACACTTATCACAGATGAGTTTGATACAAGCACTGCAAACATTTCTTCCAATGGCAAGACAGTTACATATATCAGCGATGACACTCTCTTCGTTTACACAGGCGGTAAGTCAAAGCAGGTTGCTGAGCTTGAAAATGACAGCTTCTGCGAGCCTGTTATCTCTCCTGATGGTAAGATTGTAGCTTACGCTGACTATGATGACGACGATATCAAGACCTACGTATGGAAGGGCGGCAAGGCAATTGACCTTGACAGCGACATCGTTCCTTTCTCTGTAAGCAACGGCGGTAAGTTCATCTACGGCGTTACACGTGACGGCGAATTGTACTACATCAAGGGTATGAAGGCAAACGCTGATGAAAAGATTGACGGTGCTTCACGTGTAATTGGTATTGATTACGACCATACCAAGCTGTTTTATGTTTCTGACGGCGGTACATATTGCTATGACCCCTCGCTCAATAAGGAAGATGGCGTAAGAATTGATAAGAGCATTGTTTATCCTTATGCTTCTGATTATTATATGATTTCTATCCCTTATATTGAGAATTTTAAAAGCTTCTATGGCTTAAGCAACGATAACGTTTATAAATATACACGCAAGGGCAAGGAGTACAATGACGACAAGGTGCTGTCCGATGTATCTTCGATCAGACTCTCTGAGGATTTCAAGTCTTTCGTTTATATTGATGATGACGATAACCTTATGAAGGGCACACTTTCTAACGCTAAGAACGAAAAGGAAGTTGACAGCGATGTCAGATCAATCAGAGCAAACAAGTCCCTGAAGAATGTATTCTACCTCGATGACGACTACAACCTTCGCTATATGGGCAAGGACGACAAGATTGCGTCTGACGTTGACAGATACCTTGTAACAGAGGGCGGCATCTGCGTATTCTATGATGAAGACGACGACCTTTATTACAGCGTTAAGGGCGGAGCAAAGAAGGACGCAGGACTTTCTGATGTTTCTTATCTCACAATTTCCAACAATGTTGTATTTGTAGTAGCCGATGATGAGCTTTACATCAGCACAAACGGCAAGAGCTTCAAGTCAACAGGCATTGAAGTAAACTGATTTAAGTAACAACTTAAACTGATTAAAATAAGCGGCATTAAAGTAACACCTTAATGCCGCTTAAAACTTGATAAAGCATTATACCTGTGATGATTGACTGACATAAAACTGACAGGTCAGTCAGCGGCAGGTTGAGCGGCAGGGAAAATCCCTGCTGAGATATTATGGAGGTTAAGTAATTATGTTTTGTCCCCAGTGCGGAAAAGAATTAGATGATTCTATGAAGTTCTGCGACCAGTGCGGCAGCCCTCTTGCTTCTGCACAGACCGCAGACGTACAGACGGCACAGTCTGAACAGACAGCACAGCCCGTGAATACCATCCCTGAGATGGTTCAGCCCACTGCAACAGCAACTGCTGTTACAGAAGCTCCTGCGGCAGAAACTGCGCAGAATGTGTTCACAGAGAACACCATTCCTACAATGGCAATGCCTTCTGCAGATGCTGCTTCTGCACCAACTGCCACTGCTGCTGAAAGCGAGTCTACTGCAAATGTTCTTCCTCAGATGGCTGTTGCTCAGAAGCCCGAAAAGAAGTCGGGCGGTATGAACAAGAAGACACTTATCGGTATCGGTGCAGGTGCGGCGGCACTTCTCGTTGCAGGTGTAACCGTTTCGGGTCTTACATTTGCAAAGGCTGATTTCACACATACATTTATGGGTGCCAAGAAGTATTCTGCGGCAGTGCTCAGCGAGCAGGCTGAAAAGCTTGTTGATTCGCCCGTTATGTCTGTGTTGAATATTGCAAGCTCTACTCAGCAGAGCGACATCAATGCATTCACTGGTCTTGCAAATATGGCAAAGCAGTTTGTTCCTGAAAACGGAATTGAGGTTGAGGGCGGTCTTAACCTTGAATTGACTGCTGATGAGCTTCAGAATTTCCTCAGCGAATTTGATATTGACG